>DASVNY010000584.1:0-1515 GCA_036383615.1 Chitinophagaceae bacterium | reverse complement strand
CATAGCAACAACATTTTACCAAAACGGGTATCAGCTATTTATAATGCTTTCAAAAAATATTACCCGTCCATGGATTTGCCGGTACCAGATACTAATAAAGCGTGGTATGGTTACAGGCCGGTAACACCTGATGGGATGCCTTATATCGGGCGTCACCATCAACTCAGTAACCTGCTATATGCAGGCGGTCATGCCATGCTCGGAGTAAGTGCGGCGGCTGGCACGGGTCAGCTGATTAAAGAAATTATTGGAAATAAATCCACCAGTATTGATATTTCTGCCTTTAATCCTGAACGATTTCGTTAAAAATTTGTTGACGGTAAGAGAGGATCAAAAGCATCTTCTTACTTTTATGTTCCATATGGATTGTATCGCTACACGAATCCCTTACCGGCAAACCAACGCATTCTCCAACATCATTTTGGATTATCTTGATCATGCGGAAGCATTAAAAAAATTCTATGCACAGCCGCCTTCCTTACAGGGCATTCAAAAAGCGATTGAAGAGCGGAAAAAATTTACGACGAACCGGGAAGTGCTGGTGCAGGAATTGAAAAAGCAGTATGAAGCAGTTAGTGTAAGCGAACAAACGAAGAAGAATATTGAATCTTTATTATCCCCGAAGAGCTTTACAATTACTACAGCCCATCAGAATAATATTTTCACTGGGCCTCTCTACTTTATTTACAAGATCGTTCATGCCATTAAACTGGCTGACCATTTGAATGAATCATTGCCCGGCAATCACTTTGTGCCTGTTTATTATATCGGCTCAGAAGATGCTGATCTTGATGAACTGAATCATATCTGGCTGGAAGGAGAGAAGCTGGTTTGGAAAACGAAGCAGAAAGGTGCGGTTGGGAGAATGAAAGTTGATAAAGAATTGACCAGGTTGATCAGGTTGATAGAGGGTCAAATATCGGTTCTTCCACATGGCGAGGAGATTATTTCATTGCTGAAAGACTCATATAGCGAAGGCAAGACGATACAGGACGCTACCTTTCATTTTGTCAATAGTTTGTTTGCTGAATATGGCCTGGTTGTTCTATTACCCGACAATGCAGCATTAAAAAAGCAAATGGTGGCCATCTTTGAAGATGATCTGTGTAACCAAACTGCATCTGCCATTGTTGAAGCCTCTGCTAAGAAACTTGAAGAAGCAGGATATAAAGTGCAGGCTAACCCAAGAGAAATAAATCTTTTTTACCTGAAGGACGATCTGCGGGAAAGGATAGAGTTCGTGAATGGTGAATGGAAAGTGGTGAATGGGAGTGGGAAATTTTCAAAAGAAGAATTGCTTCAGGAGTTGAGGGATCATCCTGAGCGCTTTAGTCCTAATGTAATATTGCGGGGATTGTACCAGGAAACGATTTTGCCTAATATCGCTTTTATTGGAGGGGGTGGTGAAACGGCGTATTGGTTGCAGCTGAAAGAGCTGTTTGAGCATTACAAGGTTCCATTCCCAGTGCTGGTGCTTCGAAATTCTTTTTTAGTGATCGAAAAAAAATGGCAGGA
>DASVNY010000583.1:0-3234 GCA_036383615.1 Chitinophagaceae bacterium | reverse complement strand
AAGATGCGGTAGAATTTATGCTATTGGGCGCAAGCAATGTGCAGGTGTGCACTGCGGTGATGAAATATGGTTTTCGTATCATCGAAGACATGTGCGAAGGTTTGAATAACTGGATGGATGAAAAAGGATTTAAAACCCTGGATGATTTTATTGGCAAATCTGTTTCCACCATCACGCATTGGGAAGATCTCGATATCAATTATCACCATATTGCCAAAATAAACCAGGATAAATGTATCCATTGCGGGCTTTGCTATATCGCCTGCGAAGACACATCGCACCAATCCATCAACCTTGCTTACGGGAAACCATACAACACCTATACGGTAAAAGAAGAAGAATGCGTGGGCTGCAATCTCTGTATGCTCGTTTGCCCGGTTGATAACTGTATCACGATGGAAGAGCATCGCGTGGCGCCGGAATATCTCAATTGGATTGAATTCCAAAAGAGAGGGCTGCCTCTTAATGACCACTAGAGAAGCCTCCCCAAACCCCTCCTGAGGAGGGGCTTTGCAAGACCCCGATAATTGAAAACCTTTACGTGTTCGGATATGCAATAAAGCTGATGTGGAAGATATATAGTTTGGATTTGCACTGAAGCACCGTCCTTCTCTCCAGGAGAAGGATAAGAGGATGAGGCTCATAACAATGAAGGCAATCATTTACCATAAATACGGCTCACCTGATAATCTTGAACTGGCAGAAGTACCTAAACCTATTCCTGCTGATGATGAAGTGCTGGTAAAAGTGCATGCGGTATCATTGAATGATTGGGACCTGGGATTGCTCGAAGGTGATTTTGTGAACCGCATGCTGAATGGACTTCGAAAACCTAAAAGAAAAATACTGGGATCGGATATTGCCGGCGTAATTGAATCCGTTGGAAAAAATGTAAAACAATTTAAGCCGGGTGATGAAGTGTATGGAGATCTCAGCGGTCAATGGGGAGGTTTTGCAGAATATGTTTGTGCTAAAGAAAGATCAGTGGCGCTGAAACCTGCATCTATGAGTTTTGAAGAAGCCGCCGCTATCCCCCAGGCAGCCATGCTGGCGGTGCAGGGATTGATTGATAAAGGCAAGATTAAACATGGACAGAAAGTGTTGATCAATGGTGCCGGTGGTGGTGTGGGAACATTCGGGATACAGATCGCCAAACAATATGATGTGGAAGTAACAGGTGTTGACAGCGGCCCTAAGCTCGACATGATGAAAGCAATGGGTTTTGACCGTGTGATCGATTATACAAAAGAAGATTTTACAAAGAATGGGCAACAATATGATCTTATCCTTGATGCCAAAACAAACCGTTCAATGTTTGCTTATGCCCGTGCTTTATCTCCGGGTGGCGTGTATGTAACGGTGGGTGGTTCTATGGGCCGGCTTTTACAATCATTGTTGTTTGCGCCATGGATACGATTAACACATAAAAAGCATATCCGGTTGGTGGCATTGAAACCCAATAAGGACCTGGAGTATATGAACAGGCTTTTTAAAGAAGGCAAAATGAAAGTAGTGATTGATGGCCCCTACCCGCTTGAGAAAACTGCTGATGCATTTCGGCTGTTTGCGAGGGCTGAGCATAAGGGGAAGATTGTGATAATAGTATGAGAATTGACGATTGCTGTTATATTGGATTTTGAATGTTGTATGGTTTTATTCATGCAACATTTAGCATACAGTATGAGTACTGAGCTGGCTGCATTACTTCTGTTGAGCAACAATTGCCACTCTAAATTCAGGATTCTGCAATTCTATTGGACATTTCTTTGATGCTTTATAAAAATGGATTATTTTTATTTATCTCTTCCACTACCTCTGTAAGACTTTCCTATGCACTGATTTAGTACAAAAGAATAGACTCGTTACTGTTCAAACAAACAATTGCATTATGGGTTCATCTACTAATAATTCACCAATAAGTATTGTAAAAATTTACAAGCAGGCGATTGCCAATGTTCCTATCCTAAAATATTCATGGGTATTAATAGCTACAGTTTGTATTCTTGCTCTTGCCGCCTTTTATAAATTGGATAATGCGGATGTTTTCTTTTATGCAATTGGAGTTATTATTATTTCCTTTTTTGCATTTCTATTTTCATATTTATTAAAAATACCTGATGCATTTATAAAGTGGTTGCTGAGAATACTGATCACTTGTATTGTAGTCGCACTATGCGTCACGGTTTTGGGTCTAGCGTCATATATAATTTGGGGAAAACCGGAATTTTATAATAGATGGTTTCAGAAGCAATCAAATGTCCAAATTAAAGACTCAACAAAATTTCAACTTAAGTCTGCATTAGCTGAACTTTCAGGTAAAAAACGAGCTCTTGCAAAATTACTTGAAATGGATGCAGATAAAATCAACATTCATACGAATGATTTTAATAATGATGAATCGAAATGGGATGCCAAACCATTATTTAGGAGTTTCGAAGAACTAAATGAAGCTTATAGAAACCTAAAAGCTGTTGTCAAAAAACTTGGAATAACACTTGACTACAATACTGAATCAAGAATTTACCAGGGAATATCTATAAAGAGTGCTATGCATGCATCAGTAGACAATCAATTACACAAACTCGCCCTTTCTCCACCGCAGCCGGAGGATTTTCGTAGAGTGGCTCAACAATTAAGAACCGAAGCAGAGGAATTGGATAAACTTACAATCGATAACGTTCTTAAAGATTCAATGTTGCTAAAGGAAAAAATCAATACTAACAGACTGTAGTATTACATAACATCGACGGTTATAATCGTTTTTTCAGGGGGAAGAAGGAGTTTACTTGTATGTTCCTTTTTATTGCACCTTTTATAAGGGGTCAATGGATTGGCTTTTTCGATCTACAGGTCTTCCCAATTCCATTATCAATAAGAAATAACCTCTACATACTCTGTGAAAAGCTTTATACTCTCTATGGTAAAAATAACACCACAGAGTTTTTAAGCCTTGATTCGTGTCCATAACAAAATAAACCGCCCCGATGCCCGCACCGGTTACATTGGATTTCCCCTTGTGATCAGAAAAAGCTTAACTTTCCTAAACACTTAGTGACCCCTTCAATTCTACAACAACAGGGAAGCTGAAAACTGTTTAGAGTAAGCGTAACTATTAAACTGAAAAACATGCCAACAGTTGTCATTCGTCACAAAGTAGGAGATCTGAATACATGGTTAAAAGGGCACCAGGACCGTGTTGACCTGTTCTCACAATTTTCATCAGGTTTCCAAACC
>DASVNY010000582.1:0-7738 GCA_036383615.1 Chitinophagaceae bacterium | reverse complement strand
ATTTTCTCCAATCCAGTTGAATATGCCTAAACAATTAGCCGCTGATTTTAATGGAAAGATCGAATTGGATAACCGGTTCCATTTTACCAATACCAACCAATGCAGTTTTTATTGGGCGCTGGTTGATTTCAGTAAACCATTTGATCGCTTTGATGGATATGTGGTCAAAAAGAAAGGATCGATCGCAGCTCCTTCTGTTGAGCCAACAAAACAAGGTTCGTTGCAGGTGGAACTGCCTGCTGATTATAAGAATTATGATGCATTACTGATCGTCGCAAGAGATCCATTTGGGAAAGAATTGTATAAATGGACCAGTGAAATAAAAATCAAATCAAACCAGCTTGATGGTTTTGTGACAACAAAGAGCGATGCTGCAACTATTAAGGAAACGGATACGGTTTATTCCATTACAGGAGGTGATGTAGCCGTAGTGCTTGATAAGAAAACGGGTAATCTTGTTACGACAAAGAATACTTCAAACGATTATGTGCTGTCATTCAATAATGGCCCTGTATTGGTGAAAGGAACATCCGCTGTTGTTTCTTCAAAAACTTACAAAGAAGGCAATGATATGGTTGTTGAATTTGCCTATAGCGGCGATATGAAATCGGTGAAGTGGAAGATCAATGCAAGCGGCTGGACAACGATGGAATATGAATACAGAACGGAAGGTGATCTGCCTTTCAGTGGTGTTAGTTTTAATTATCCTGAAAATTATGTATTGGGTGCAAGATGGTTGGGCAAAGGGCCATCAAGACAATGGAAGAACCGATTGGCAGGAACAGAAGTAAATGTCTGGCAGAATTTATATAATAACACACATACAGGTTATTCGCCGGTCGTATATCCCGAGTTTAAAGGTTATTTTGGAGAAGTGACCTGGATGGAACTAAGCACAGTAGAAGGTAAATTTTATATTGCTTCTCCTGATACAGGATTATTTGTACGCTTATTTGATTTTTACGCATTAAGCGCGGCAGCAAAACCATACCCGGAAATACCTGTTGGCAATATCTCCTTCCTTGATTGTATTCCTCCTATTGGAACTAAACTGGCAATGGGACTTACTACTAACACAAGAGTGTATGGCCCGATGAGTGAGTTGAACCATTTAAGTGGCAGTAAGAAACGTACTTTGTATTTTTATTTTGGTATGCCAAAAACAAGCGATTCAAAAGAAAACTACAGTCGCCCTAAAGTGGATGATGTATTTTGAGGCTATAATGAAAAGAGGGATATACATATTGCTTTACCTGTTGGTGATGCTATTTTCATTACCTGCGATTTCGCAGTCAGTCTTGAAAATAAAGGAGACAAAGGCCGGAACCGGTTGGGCGAATAATTCGGTGAACACGGTGATCTTTCGCAAAAACTCATTGTGCAGTTTTCGTGATACACAATACATATCTTATTATAACAATGATGGTTTTGTAGTGATTGGCAAGAGAAAGCTATTGTCGGATAAATGGGAGCTGAAGACAACATCACTGAAAGGAAATGTTGCAGATGCGCATAATACGATCAGTATAATGACCGATGGTGATGGATATCTTCACCTGGCATGGGATCATCATAACAGGCGCTTGCGCTATTGCAGAAGCGTGCGGCCCGGTTCATTGGAAATGACAGCTGAAATGCCGATGACAGGCAGGCAGGAAAATAGCGTGACCTACCCGGAATTTCATTTTTTACCAAATGGCGACCTGTTGTTTTTATACCGTGATGGAAGTTCAGGGCAGGGTAATCTTGTTATTAATCGCTATGATACTAAAAAACAAAAGTGGTCGCAACTGCATACTAACCTGATCGATGGCGAGAAAGAAAGAAATGCTTACTGGCAGGCCTGTGTTGACACGAAAGGAACGATACATATTTCATGGGTGTGGAGAGAGACGCCCGATGTTGCAAGCAATCATGATATATGTTATGCCCGTTCAACGGATGGAGGCTATACCTGGGAGAATTCAAAAGCTGAAAAGTATGCTGTTCCAATCAATGCTTCCACAGCGGAATATGTTTTGCGAATTCCTCAGAAAAGTGAACTGATCAACCAGACCAGCATGAGTGCCGATGATAAAGGCAGGCCTGTTATCGCTTCTTACTGGAAAGAAAAGGGAGATTCAATACCGCAGTATCATATTATACAGATGATAAACGGCCAATGGAATGTTCAAAACCTTGGTTTCAGAAAACAGCCCTTTAGTTTAAGCGGGGCAGGAACAAAACGGATCCCCATCTCCCGGCCACAGGTTGTTACATGGAAAAATAAGATCGCTTTGTTTTTCAGGGATGAAGAAAGAGGAGGAAAAGTGTCTGTTGCGGTAAACGACAATACCAGCAATAATAAATGGAAATTATCTGATCTTACTAATGCGTCTGTTGGTTCGTGGGAACCGACTTTTGATATAGAATTGTGGAAGAGCCAAAAGCAGGTGGATCTTTTTGTACAATATACCGAGCAAAAAGACAGCGAAGGAAAAGCGTCGATCGATGCGCAACCAGTAAGAGTGATATCCGTTAAGATGAAACAATAGCATGAAACAATTCGCCGGCATACTCATATTTTTATTTATTTCCTGTCATGTTACCGGACAAACAGGAAATGCAAAAGAGCTATGGCATAACAAAGAAAGAACTGTTCATTATTTGCCCGACGGTAATGATTTTGTTTGTGTAAAGCCAACGCTTCGGTTTAACCGTGCTTTATATGGAACGAATACGGCATTCAGGGTGGAGGCGGGTGATCTTCCAGAGTTTGCTATGTATATGCCGGGGATGGGAGGTAATCTTCAGTTTAAATTGCTGAAAGACGGAAAAACAAAATGGCTTGTAAAAGCTGATAGTATCAAAACTGTTTATCGTGCGGGAAGTATGATCTATGAGATCAAAGATGCTTTGCTTGGTAATGGAAAATTTTTTATTACAGTACTGGCGCTTGCTAATGCGGAAGGCATGGTGCTGCAACTAAGATCAGAAAATGTTCCGGCTAATGTTGAACTGGCCTGGATGTATGGCGGCGCTTCAGGGAAAAAATTTTCAAGAGATGGTGATATAGGCGCTGACCCGGAATCATCTTTCTACCTGAAACCGGAGAATTGTATTGATAACCGCTATCAGTTACTGGATGGAAAGTTTATTCTTAGTTATGGGACAGGTAAAGTGCTAACCGAAGCTGAACGTTATGAGATACAAAATAAGCCTGAAAGCGAATTGAAAGGTGAGATTCCAAAGGATGCAAAAAAGATAACGGGTTATTATCCCGCTTCATCCACAGCAAAACCGGAATACATTTATTTCGCTGAAACGGGATATGATAAGATCGATGACGGGACGATCTATTGCATAAACGGTAAACTGCCGCTAAAGAATAAGGAGGAGTATTTTCTTTTGCATAATACTGCTACGCCTGTAATTAAAAACCCTGAACAGGAATTCAGGGATGCTGAAACTGCAAGAAAAAAAATCGCTGACAGAATAAAGATCCAAACACCCGATAAATACCTGAATACATTAGGCGCTGCCTTATCTGTCGCGGCTGATGGGATTTGGGAAGAACCAACCTACATGCATGGTGCCATCGCATGGAGAATGCGGTTGCCGGGTTGGAGAGGCGCTTACGTTGCTGATGCCCTGGGCTGGCATGACAGGGCGAGAATGCATTTTGATGCGTATGTCAAATCACAACTCACAACACCTGCAACAAGTGCTGTGGTGATGGATACGGCCCTGAACCTTGCAAGGCATATTGAAAAAGTGGGAACACAATTGTTCAGTGAGGGCTATATCACCCGTAACCCGAATGGTTATATCGGCGCTCATCACTATGATATGAACCTTGGTTTTGTTGACCAGGTGCTCAACCATTTTAATTATACCGGTGATACAGCATATGTAAAAAGGCTTTGGCCCTTCCTGAAGCGGCATCTTGCCTGGGAAAAGAAAAACTTTGATGCAGATGGTGATGGCTTGTATGATGCTTATGCTGCTATCTGGGCAAGTGATGCGCTGCAATATAGCGGGGGAGGCGTTACGCATTCCAGCGCTTATAATTACCGGGCCTTTAAAGAGGTGGCCAGGTTGGCAAAGATCATTGGTGAAGATGGAACAGCCTATGAGAAAGAGGCGACAAAGATTTTAAATGCGATCAATAAGCAATTATGGATAACTGATAAAGGATGGTATGCGGAGTATAAAGACTTACTCGGAAATAAATTATTACATCCATCGGCTGCATTGTGGACGATCTATCATGCGATAGATAGCAAAGTGCCCGATGGTTTTAAAGCATACCAAAGCCTGCGATATATTGACAATAGTATCCCGCATATTCCTGTTGAAGCAAAAGGTTGGCAAGAGAATGATCTGTTTCTTCTTAGTGAAACTAATTGGCAACCCTATACCTGGAGTTTAAACAATGTTGTATTTGCCGAAAACTTACATACTGCATTAGCATATTGGCAGGGCGATCGAAGTGAAGAAGCATTCAGGTTATGGCGAAGTGCAATGCTGGAGACGATGTATTTGAGTGCTGGGCCGGGAAATTTTCAGCAATTAAGTTTTTATGATGCCATACGTGGTGAATTATACAGGGATTTTGCAGATGGAATTGGGATGGCAGGAAGAACATTGGTCGAAGGCCTTTTCGGTATTCAACCCGATGCATTGAATAAGCGATTACTGATAAAACCCGGGTTTCCCTCATCATGGAATAATGCTTCAATTCAAACACCCGATATTGATTTTGATTTTGTAAGAACAGCAGAGAAAGAGGAATACAGGATCAAAACCAACCAGTACAAACATTTGAACCTTCAATTAATTGTTCCTGCATTAAAAGATAATGTGGCAGAAGTATTGGTGAATGGCAAACCTGCAAAATGGAAAATCATTCCAGCAGCCATCGGGCATCCTGTTATTGAAATAAATGTTCCGGCAGCTGAAAATTCCGTTATTACAGTTAGCTGGAAAGGAAATGCCATACATAAACTGGCATATAGAAAAGCACCTTACCAGTTTGAGAGATTCATCACGACAAGTAAACTACAAACTGGCTATGAGTTGTATGATCCGCAACTGGTATTGACAAATATCACCCGAACAGCAAACTCAATAGCAGCAGAATACAGGCAGGAGGAAGGGCATAAAACTTTCTTTCTAAAAACAAAACAAGGAGCTCTTACATGGTGGCAGCCCATTGATGTTTTTATCATCAAACAATACCCTGCAATTGAAAAAGGACCAGTAAATGAAAAAAGGAGTTTTGAAAAGATCGACCTCTCCGGTTCATTCAATGATAATGTGACAGCGATCTTCAAAAATAAATACCTGTCACCAAGACCAATCTCGCCAACATTACAATTGCCGGTGCAGGGTATCGGTAACTGGGCTTATCATTCTGTGCAGGTAAATATCTCCGATAGCGGGCTTCGTTCGGTTGCCGGTGTAAAGAATGAAATTGCTTTATCGACAGGCATTCCTTTCCAAACACCGGGAACAACAGGATCAAAGAATATTGTCTTTACCTCTATGTGGGATAATTATCCAAAAGCTGTTACTGTTCCGTTACAAGGTAATGCCTCGTATGCTCATTTTCTTATGACAGGAACAACCAACCCAATGCAGAGCAGGTTCGTCAACGGTGAGCTTATTGTGAATTATATGGATGGCACAGCGGATACGCTTGAATTAAAAAATCCGCAAAACTGGTGGCCGATCGAACAGGATTATTATGTGGATGGATATGCGTTTACCACTGATGCGCCAAGACCGATCCGTATTTCATTAAAGACAGGGGAAGAAATACCGAAAGAGTATAAATATTCTAATATCCGTGGCTTTTCCAACTTTGGCATCGAAGGTGGTGCCGCAACGGTGCTTGATATGCCGCTGGATAATAAGAAGCAATTAAAGAACTTAGTATTGAAAACAATTGCCAACGATGTAGTGATCGGGTTAATGGCAATAACATTAGAAAGATAGTATGAAGTATTTTTCATTTCTCCTGGGGTTTATTTGCCTTTTGACAATAAATGCAAAAGCACAAGTAAACAAGCCATCGTCCAAACCAAACATCATATTCATTCTTGCGGATGATCTTGGCTATGGAGACCTGGGTTGTTATGGTCAGCAAAAAGTAAAAACTCCCAATATAGATGCACTGGCAAAAACGGGAATGAAATTCACGCAGTTTTATTCCGGCAGCACGGTTTGCGCTCCTTCAAGAGCTTCATTGATGACGGGCTTGCACACGGGGCATACTCCTGTACGGGGTAATCGTCCTTTTCAGCCAGAAGGGCAAGCGCCATTGCCTGATAGCGCTATCACGATTGCGATGGAGCTACAGAAAGCCGGCTATTCAACAGCCGCTTTTGGCAAATGGGGATTGGGATATGTTACAACAAGCGGATCGCCATCGAAAAAAGGATTTGCAAAGTTCTATGGATATAACTGCCAGACACAGGCGCATAATTTTTATCCTGATCATCTTTGGGACAATGAGCAAAGAGTTGAGCTGCCGGAAAATTTAGTTGCGCCCACGGTTTATTCCGGGGATCGGATACAAGGAGAAGCGTTGAAATTTATTAATGAGCAACAAAAGGATAAGCCATTCTTTTTATTTCTTCCATACACATTGCCTCACGCAGACCTTACAGTTCCGCATGATAGCGTGTATGATCATTATGTAAAACTGTTTGGCGAGGAACCGCTGAAGGAGACTGATAAAAGGAATGCCAACAAACAATTTGTAGAGTTGTATCCGCATGCTGCTTTTGCTGCGATGGTGACAAGATTAGATAAATACGTTGGAGAGGTCATAGCAGCGGTTAACAAAAAAGGTATTGCAGGAAATACTATTATCATTTTTACAAGTGACAACGGCCCGCACCAGGAAAAAGGCGGCGATCCTGATTTCTTCGATAGCAATGGTAAGTACAAGGGAATAAAAAGAGACCTGTACGAAGGAGGTATCCGGGTGCCAATGATCGTAAGCTGGAAAGGGAAAGTGAAAGCAGGTACGCAATCAAACCATGTTGGGGCTTTTTGGGATCTCTTTCCCAGTTTTCAGCAAATAGCTGGCTTGCCAGTTTCAAAGAATATCGATGGCATTTCTATATTTCCTTTAATCATGAATAGGCCGCAACCAGCGCATGAATATTTGTATTGGGAATTTCATGAAGGCGGCGGCAAGCAGGCGGTTCGCTGGAAGAACTGGAAAGCAATAAAACTGAATGCCAGTTCAGGAAAAGATGAGCCAATAGAATTATACGATCTGGGTAAGGACCCTTCCGAAAAAAATAACGTGGCTGTGCAAAACAAAAAGATCGTTGAAAAAATGGAGGCATTCATGAAATCGGCACACCAGCGAAATATTGATTGGCCATTGTTCCCGCAAGAAAAATGATGAGATGAAGAAACTCGTAACCTTAGCTTGTTTATTATTTTCTTTTTGGTGCGAAGCACAAAATGGAGAAGTGTATATGTTCTCCTATTTTAAGAATAATGGTAAGGACGGATTACATCTGGCTTACAGTTATGATGGGTTTAAATGGACAGCGTTGAATAAAGACCAGTCATTTCTTCGCCCTGTATTAAGTAAGGATTCACTCATGAGAGATCCCTGCATCATTCGCGGTGCCGATGGAAAATTTCATATGGTGTGGACGGTAAGCTGGAATGCGAGAGGCATTGGCTATGCATCATCACCTGATCTGCTTAACTGGAGCGAACAAAAATATAT
>DASVNY010000581.1:0-1823 GCA_036383615.1 Chitinophagaceae bacterium | reverse complement strand
ATTCTTTATTTTACATTTTATATTTTACATTTCGTAGCAGCCTCAGCGCTCTTACCTTTGCACAAATATCTCCGATGCCTGCCGAAGTTCACTATCACGATTATTTACAATTAGACAATATACTCAACGCTCAATTTCCCGAAAGCGATAAAAGGCAACTGCCTGCACATGATGAAATGCTATTCATCATCATTCACCAGGCTTATGAACTTTGGTTCAAGCAGCTTCATCACGAAGCCAATTCAATAGTGGAGATCATGCGAAAGCCGGCATTGAATGATAATTCACCCGAATTGCAAACAGTGGTTCATCGCCTCAATCGTTGTGCAACTATTTTAAAAGTGTTAGTGCACCAGGTTGACATCATGGAAACGATGACACCGATGGACTTTTTGGATTTCAGGGATATGTTGCGTCCTGCATCGGGTTTTCAAAGCTGGCAGTTCAAAGAACTGGAAGCGAAGCTGGGATTGAAATTTGAACATCGGCATGGCAAAGAATATTATACTTCGCAATTAAGAAAGGAACATGTAGGTGTTATCAAAAAAGCAGAAGAAGAAACTTCATTGCTGCAATTATTAAATGCCTGGCTCGAGAGAATGCCTTTCTTTAATGAAGAGAGCAACTGGGCAAATTTTGAAGTGCATAATAAAATGGAAGGCGTGCATCCTTTCTGGGCAGAATACCGTTATCAATACCAGCACAGCCTGACGGAAGCAGAAAAAAATAATCTATCCGCTTTTGATGATGTGTTCATCCATCCGGCCGCCAGCACAGAAAGAACATTAAGCGCTGCTGCGTCAAGAGCCGCACTGTTCATCATGCTTTATCGTGGCTATCCCATGTTGCAATTACCTTTTCAATTATTGAATTGCCTGCTGGAAATAGATGATCAATTAAGTTCATGGCGCTATCGCCATATGAATATGGTGCATCGTATGATCGGCACCAGGATCGGCACAGGCGGAAGTAGTGGTAAAGATTATTTGAAAGCCGCAGCCGACAAACATTATATCTTCAGGGAGATCGCTCAACTAAATAGTTTTCTCATTGAAAGAAGAAAATTGCCGGCGCTTAGTCATGAAATGGATAAACGATTAGGGTTTGGTGCATAAACTGACTATGCCACGTCCTTCGATTAAACGCAGGATGCGCGGCATAGTACTTCTTGCTGACTGATAAATGGACGATATATATTAGAAGGTGTACCGGATACCTAATCCTCCCCAGTTTCCATAGAATCCCCTGTTATCTCCAAATTCAAAAGAGGGTTGCCAGTCGAGCGACATGTTGATCGGTGCGCCACGAAACTTGTAATCAAGTCCAAGCACTCCATCAATACCAGCAAATGCCCCATCTCCATATTTGGAATTGTAAAACCCAATATGTGCCCCTGGTCCTATATACCATTTTAACCCTGGTGCACCATTGAAGTCTCCATGAATTTCATATAGTCCGGTAAAACGGGCCCCGCGATTCCAGAAAAATCCGATCAATTCACCGGCATTATTCCCGGAAAAGAAATGTTTCAGCGTTATACCACCACCATTCCAAACCTTAACTCCCAACGCTGTTCGATAAGAAGAACTGTTGGTACTTGAGCTCTGTCCCTGTACAGTTACATAAATGAAGAATACAAATACTATAATTATAATCTTTCTCATATTTGGTAGAACAATTGGTCACAGCCTCATTTTCCATTATCGTGCCAAAAGAGAAAATCGTCTTAAAATTTCATTGTTGCCGCGCTACTTCGTTTTGATTTTCAGCAGGAAGAACACAAACACGGCGAGTGCAATGATTGCCGTGGAGATGAATGTAAA
>DASVNY010000580.1:0-1705 GCA_036383615.1 Chitinophagaceae bacterium | reverse complement strand
CAGCGCTAATTTTCGTTGCCCGGTTATTGTTGACAACATGATGAACCTCGAATTGCTGTGCTGGGCTGCTGATGAAATGAGAGAGCCTAAATTTAAAGCGATCGCCATTGATCATACCAATGCAACATTAAAGAACCATTATCGCCCTGATTTCAGTTCTTATCATGTAGTGGATTATGACCTGGCAACTGGCGCTGTAGCAAGGAAAAAAACTGCACAGGGATTTTCAGATGAGTCGGCATGGGCAAGAGGACAATCATGGGGCCTGTATGGTTTTATTTTGATGTACAGGTTCACTAAAGATCCCACTTATTTGAATCATGCAAAGAACATTGCAGGATTTTTGCTCAAACATCCCAATTTGCCAGCCGATAAAGTGCCCTATTGGGATTTTGATTCAAAAGATATTCCCAATACTTATAGAGATGTTTCATCCGCATCCATTCTTGTGTCTGCTTTATTGGAACTTGGACAGTATGCTACAGGTAAAGAAAGGGATGAGTATGTAAAAACGGCCAAAACAATATTAGAGAGTTTGTCCTCCGACAAATACCGCAACCAACAGGGTGAAAATGGCGGATTTATTTTAAAGCATAGTGTTGGCGCTGTTCCCTACAATTCGGAAGTGGATGTGCCGCTTACCTATGCTGATTATTATTTTTTAGAGGCATTGCACCGTTACAAGAACTGGTATCTTACCAGGAAATAATATCTCTCTTATTCCGATTTCACTTCTACTTTGAAACTGTTGCCGTTAATAACTGTAACGAAGAGCAGGCATCTTTTGCCTTCCTGGGTTTCTGCAATAAAGCAATGTTGCAAACTACTGCTGCCATTGCGGATCAACGCAAAATGCGAGAATGAGTTTTTTGTAATGTGGCCGGTCATTCGTTTCAGGTCAGCGCTGGTTTTGCATTGATCGAATTGTTCACGATCGAAACTGATTGCAGCAATGCCGGTTTTTGTTCCTGTTAAACCAGGCGGAACTTTTTCATGGCGCTTTTCCATATTGTACCATTCGATCAGTTCATTGCTGAACACCAACGCAATATTTAGCGCATCTTTTACTGTAACCGCTTCATTGGCAGTAAAAGCTTTTTTATGGCTAAGGCTGAGAAATGATTTATTGCTGTCCACTGTGACGGTGAACTGCTGTAAAGGTTGGAACCTGGCGCTAAAGGTCATCAGCACAATAGATACCCAGCTAAAAAAAATTCTTTTCATAAGAAAGTGTAATGGTTTTGATTCAGGATCAAATTTCCTCCCATGAAATGAGTATGACAAACTATTTACAGTGGCTTGCCGGATAATTGTAATGAAGCAGGCAAATTTTTAAGTGAAGTGTAAAAGGATAATTTTATTTTCCTTTAAACCGGGCCTTTCTTTTTTCTAAAAAGGCAGCAGTGCCTTCTTTCATATCATCTGTGTCAAAGCAGTTTCCAAATTCTGCGATCTCGGCCTCATAGCCATTTATTTTTTCATTGAATACGGCATTGGCCACTTTGATACAGCCGGCAACAGCCAATGGAGCTTTACTGTTTATGGTATCGAGGATTGATCTTGCTTTACTCATCAATTCTTCCTGGGTGGTTACGTAATTGACCAATCCATATTGCAAAGCAGTATTGGCATCGATCATATTTGCGGCGATCAGCAGTTCAATGGCCCGGCCCTTGCCGATCAATTGTGTTAATCGTTGTGTGCC
>DASVNY010000579.1:0-6087 GCA_036383615.1 Chitinophagaceae bacterium | reverse complement strand
ACTCCTCACCGAAGAACAATTGCAAAAAATGAAAGAGAGAAGAAAGTCCGGCAAAAAGCAATAAACTAAAAAGATTTCTCCTCATAGACAAACCCCGCTATAAGGCGGGGTTTTACTTTATAAATTCACTTCACCGGTCAGATCATTCACTATGGTTTTTTGGAATAACGGTAAGTCCCGGTCCATGTATTAGTCGCGGTGCTCCTGGATGTAACTTTAACCGTCACAAGACATATAATCCCTGGAGGCGTGTTGGTAATCGAGAAATTGTTGGCGGCGGTGCTGGAATTAACATTTGTTGAAAAAAAGGCCGGTGTGCCGGAGCCATCATCTCTTATTGCAGTTACTTCAATTTTTACACCCTGCGTTGGCATGGTGGAAGTAATAGTTACAGTAAGCGGAAAATTAGGACCCAGGTCGGGCGGTTGGGTTGACCCGGTAGCAGGGTTGAGGGTAACGGCTAAAGGAGCTTCTGCCGGAGGGTTATTACCACCTCCTCCTCCTTTTTTACTGCAGCCTGTTGCCGCAATGATCATCAATAAAGAAATCGACAACACCGATACAAGGTTCTTTTTCATGCTTCTCAAGTTTATAATTTTATGGCATTTATTCTTGCAAATCTCCACAACGCCCCATGCGCCTCAAATATACTCACCATTTTTGATCGCCGGCCTATCCTATACGGGGTTAGAAAATATTTTTAAAAGCCCTTTCCTTAAAAATATGACATATCGCCATATTCCCCATGCGGCAAAGCGGCCTATATTTGCATCCATACTGTTGTAAAACAGCAAATTCATTATGAAAAAGAAATCCTCCAACAACTTCGGCAAGTTCGCTACTAAAAAAAGCAACGCTGCTATTAAAGAGCAATTCAAACAGGAAAAGAGAAAGCTCAAAAAAGAAAGAGAAGAATATTTTGACAGGAAAAGAGCCGAGGCAAGGCCTTCGAGACCAACCAGTAGCAATCAGCAAAAACAATCACCCGCACAGGCGCCTGATATCAGGCAACAGCCTGCTGGCAACATGCCGCTAAATAAATTCATTGCGCATGCGGGTGTAGCGGCAAGAAGAGAAGCAGCAGAACTGGTGAAAAAAGGATTGGTGAAAGTGAATGGAGAAATGGTAACGGAACCGGGGCATAAAGTCAGTGATAAGGATGATATAAGAGTGAATGGAAAGAAAATATTCCTCGCAAAAAACCTTGTTTATATCCTATTAAATAAGCCAAAAGATTATATCACCACTACTGATGATCCCCAGAAACGGAAGACCGTATTGGATATAATTAACCGCGCCACTAATGAAAGGGTTTATCCTGTTGGCCGTTTAGACAGAAACACTTCAGGTGTATTACTGCTCACCAACGATGGTGAACTGGCACAAAGATTAACGCATCCAAGTAATGAAGTAAAAAAGGTTTATCATGTTGTGCTTAATAAACCGCTGGAAAAAGATCATTTTGAAAAAATACTAAAAGGAATTGTGCTGGAAGATGGTCCGGCATCCGTAGATGTGCTGGCCTATGCAGACATGAAAGACAAAACACAGATCGGTGTAGAAATACATAGCGGGCGTAATCGTATTGTTCGCCGCATCTTTGAGCATTTCGGATATGATGTTAAAGGTCTTGACCGGGTAGTGTTTGCAGGTCTCACCAAAAAAAATGTAGATAGAGGTAAATGGCGCTTTCTCACGGAAAAAGAAGTAAGAACATTGAAACACTTTAGCCCGGCCAAATCAATAAAATGAGAATTGCTGATCTTATTATTGCCGAAAACGACGAATGGATCGCGGTAAATAAACCATCGGGCTTATTATCTATTCCCGACAGGGAAGGAAAGGAGATTTCACTCAAGCAAATACTAAAAGATAAATATGGCGCGATCTTCACTGTTCACCGTCTCGACAAAGACACCAGCGGCCTGATCATTTTTGCAAAAAATGAAACTTCACACAAACACCTGTCACAGCAGTTTGAAGAAAGGCAGACAAAAAAAATCTACGTCGGCCTGGTAAATGGCTCCTTACTCAATAAAGAAGGAAATATTGATGCCCCCATTGGAGAACATCCGGCAAAAAATGGAACGATGATCGTTCATCGCAGGGGCAAAGAGTCATTGACTGACTATATTGTACTTGAAGATTTTGGCATTTATTCATGGCTGGAATTCAGGATCCATACCGGGAGAACACACCAGATAAGGGTTCATGCAAAAGAGATAGGCAACCCGATCGTTTGCGATGAGCTGTATGGGGATGGCAAACCTGTTTTACTTTCTTCCTTAAAACATAAGAAGTTCAAATTATCCAAAAATGAACTGGAAGAACGACCGCTGCTTGGCCGGTTAGCATTGCATGCATTTCAATTAAGCTTTACTGATATAAAGGGTGGTTTGGTTGAATTGGAGGCACCTGTTATAAAGGATCTTAGTGCTACTTTACAGCAGTTGAGAAAATGGAAGGCTAAGAGTTAAAAAGAGAAAAGAAGATAAAGAGTTTTGCGGAGAGTAATACAATATTGCAGCATCTTTTAACACTGTTTGCACACAATAGTTCTTTTCAAAGAAACTCTTTTTCTCTTTCACTCCTTTGTACTCTTAGCTTTTTTCTAAGGCCTGTATTATATCAGTTAATATATCATCGGGATGCTCGAGGCCAACGGAGATACGTATCAATCCTGGTGTAATACCAACCGACTGTCTTTCTTCTTCTGACAATTTAGAATGCGTTGTAGAAGCCGGGTGGGATGCAATGCTTCGGCTATCACCCAGGTTATTGGTCAATGATAGCATTTGTAATGCATTCAGAAATTTTCTACCTGCATCAATTCCTCCTCTCACTTCAAAGGTCACAATGCCTCCGCCATTACTCATCTGCTTTTTTGCAATTGCATATTGCGGATGTGATTCAAGAAACGGGTATTTCACCCTGCTGATCTTTGAATGGCCCTGTAAAGCAGTAGCGATTTTTAAGGCGCTATCCGCATGTTTGTCCATACGGATAAACAAAGTTTCCAGGCTCTTTGTCAGCACCCAGGCATTAAAGGGGCTTAATGAAGGACCTGTATTGCGGATAAAAAGATATAGTTCTTTGATCAGCTCTTTTTTGCCAACCACCACTCCACCCAATACACGGCCCTGCCCATCTATAAACTTTGTGGCCGAATGCAAAACCAGGTCAGCGCCAAATTTTATGGGTTGTTGTACAGCAGGCGTAGCAAAACAATTATCAACAACAAAAAGGATATTATTTTTTTGGCAAAGTGTTGCCACAAATTCTATATCGATAATATCTAATCCCGGATTGCTGGGTGTTTCCAAATAAAGCATTCGGGTATTGGGGCGGATCAATGCTTCAATACTCTGCGGCTTGCTCATATCGAAATAGGAATATTCAATTCCCCATTTCGGGAGATACTTGGTCAATATCGTATGTGTGGAACCAAAAACGGCCGATGCTGAAATGATGTGATCGCCCTTTTTTAATAAGGTCATAAAAGTAGAAAAGATAGCTGCCATACCGGTGCCCGTAGCCACTCCATCTTCTGCTTCTTCGAGTGCCGCGATCTTTTGAATGAATTCATCAACAGTGGGGTTAGAGAAACGGGAATAGATATTTACATCCAGTGTGTCATCGGCAAATGCAGCGGCCATATCTTCTGCAGACTCATAGGTAAAGCTGCTGGTAAGAAATAAAGGGGTAGCATGTTCCTTCTCAGCTGTCTTTTCTGTTTGTAATCGTATGGCTTTCGTTTCGGGTTTTTGCTGTGACATCTTATCCTACTGTTTATATGGACTGCGAAGATACAATGCATTGTTTACGAGAAGAGATAATAAAAAAGGAGGCTGTAGAAACAGCCCCCAAACAAACGATTGCTTGCCATATGAAAAGAGTTATCGATAGACGTATTGTAAATAATTTTTCCGGATCGTCCTGTAATAAAGCAGGAGAGTTGCCAGTAAAAGCAGGATCAGCAACACTTTTGTCTGCCAGTAAGCCAGCGAATAAAATGAAAACAATAACAACACTGAAAAACGGAGGAACTCAACAAAAAATATCCAGCGTTTCTGTTCCATAATTGCCCCGCAATTGACCAGGGTCAATATGATCAAAATAGCGAAGCCGGTCTTGAATGTTGCGCCGAGGTATTGTTCAAATAAAATGAAACCAAAGAGAGAGCCGAGCAATATGATCATTTGCCAGATCACATAGCGGTTCAAAGGCTGATCGATAGGCGCTTCATTTTGCCTGACATTAAATATTCTTTCGGCTTCTTCCCGCAGATCCGGGTTTATCTTTTCGGGTCTTGCAAAAATGATCCTTAGCTTATTCCAGCCTTTTTCCTTTTTAACAGCAAGCCATAATTCAATAGCAAAATGGAAATGTTGCCAGAGGAAACTGTACGTTCTTAATGGCTTTGTCAATCCGTATTTCGGTTCTTCTTCCTCTTTTTTAAAAGTGCCGAAAAGTTTATCCCAGATAATGAGTACGTCGCCATAGTTTTTGTCAAGATATTTTTCATCACTGGCATGATGCACGCGGTGGTGAGAGGGGGTAACGAGAATATATTCCAGCACACCGAGCTTTCCGATCAATCTTGTGTGAATGAAAAACGGGTAGAGTCCATGCACCAGTAATAAACTGGTGATCATTCCGGCGGGAAAACCTAATAAAGGCAACACTGCCCAAAAACCTGTGCGAACAAATGCCTGCAGCACTGTTATGCGTGCAGAGGCGGTATAATTGAAATCCTCACTCTGGTGATGCACCACATGCACCGACCATAAGATATTTATCTCATGAGCCAGGCGATGATACCAGTACCAGACAAGATCTGTAAGAATAAAAAGTAATATCCAAAGCAAAACGCCGGGCCTGATATCGAAGACAGCATAGTTCTTTTGCAAATGATCATACACATAATAGAACAACCCTGCTACAAATACTTCCGCTAATCTTTCTGCCACACCAATGCTAATATTCGCTATTGAGTTGTGCAGGTTGAAATAGGGCAGCTTCCGCTTTTTCGCGATCAAATATTCCAGGAACATTAGTCCCAGGAAAAAAGGCACCGCTAATGCAAGAAGATTCAAACTCATGTTTGTCAATTATGATTCCAGGTGAAAATCTGCTGAAACATTATCTTTTTTAGTAGCATAGTATAGTTCGTACCAATCCTGCCTGTCGAGATCGATATCAAATGCCTGCACGATATTTTTTATTCGCTGCTCACTTGTTGTGCCTATCAGTGGCAACGCTCCCAACTTCACCAGCCAGGCAACCGCAATAGATTCAATATGCGAACCATATTTTTCACTCAATTCTTCCAGTTTATTATGCACTCTTACGGCTAAAGCATCGGTGCCGTTTTCAATTCTGCCACCTGCCAATGGTGCCGCAGCCAATGGCTTCATATATCGCTGCTTGATATAGTCGATCTGGCCATTATCCAAAGCGGTTGTATTAAGCAGGTTCAGTTCAATATGGTTGGTAACGATCGGCGCCTTGAGATAAGAAGCAAGCAACTGGTGCTGGAAAACAGAAAAATTCGCCACACCGATATTCCTGATCTTGCCCGATCCTCTTAATCTTTCTAATGTCAATGCTGTTTCTTCGAGATCTGACAAGGGATCCAACTGGTCTAATAAGAAGATATCGACATAATCTGTACCTAACAATCTCAGCGATCCTTCCAAGCTTTTTACAATGTGCGAAGCTGATGTGTCAACATGATTTATCCGGGTATCGGGCCTGCTGGGATGTGTAACATTCAATCCGCACTTAGTGAATAACACTACCTCTTCTCTTTTAAAGGAGCGTTGCCGCAATGCACGTCCAAACAATTCTTCACATTGATAACCGCCATAACGATCCGCATGGTCAAAGGTGTTAATGCCAAGCTGCAAACAGAAATTGACAATACGTTCCATGTCATTAACGCCATTTACGCCGGTATCTTCCCATCTCCAAAATCCATAAATGGCCGGAGAAACCTTGGGACCTGAATCACTCAAATAGATCTTTTTCATATCAGCAATATTTAACTGGGGGTAAATAATCAATAAGGTATTCGTCAACGGATGT
>DASVNY010000578.1:0-4489 GCA_036383615.1 Chitinophagaceae bacterium | reverse complement strand
CTATTTGTTTTCCGCAGGTTTTCGCTGGTTTGAACGCAGATCATCCTGATTATACCTGCCGGCAAAATTTTCAAACAAGGATACGAATTATAGCATGTATTTCATCAAGTGAATATGGCTGTTGGTGGAGATTGCTTTTTGGACCAGCATGGTAATTTGATATTTGGATAAATCAATTCATCATGAGATCCCCGCTGTTTATTCTTCTTATGTTTTTTCTTTCTTCCTGTGCTGCTGCAAAAGATAGGAAATTCACAGCCAGTACGCCAGCCGCCGAAGTGGTCAGAACATTCCTCGGCATTCCTCTACCCGATTCAATTGATTTTATCCGCTGGAAGCTGACGATCAATGACAGGGAGTTTAGCCTTGATTGCAATTACGGCATTTGCAAACCAAACACAAACGGGTTTATCAATAACGGGAAAACGATCAGCTTTAGCGGAAAGGTCAACCGGAAAGAAAACTATTATGAGCTAATGCATAATGGCAAAACGCTGCAGCTTCTTGAATTAAATGATAACCTGTTTCATATTCTTGGAAATAATAAAAACCTGCTGATCGGCAATGGCGGCTGGAGCTATACATTGAATAATGAGAACGCTGTTGCCAGTAACAAACTATCAGCAAAACCAAAGCAAACAGTTTTAAAAGACTCCATGGCCTTTGAGGGTCGAACTCCCTGCCGCGGATTGGATGATGAAAGACCCGAATGCTATAAAAGAAACTGGTATATCGTTTTTTATGCTGATGCAAAAACCAAACAGCCAGCGGGTTTTTACATGAATGGAATTGCGTATAAGAAAAATGGCGGATCACCCGGAACATGGACAATCATTCAAAATAACAACGGATTGATCACCTATCAACTGAATTATGGTAAGAATGGTAAGCCGCTCTACCTTGTTAAAGTTGATGAGAATATTTTGTTCTTTACTGATGCTGATGGCAATTTATTAGTAGGTGATCATGACTTTAGTTATTCGCTCAACCGCAAATGGTAATGTTGATAAGCATGGCATGATATTTTTAAGAGATTCTAAAATGTGATGTATGAAAAAAAGTAAGCAACAGAATCCCAAACAGAATATCAAGTTCAATGCTAATAAGCACAGAGCAGAAAACAAGGACAATCTTGATAGCCGTGAGGGTGAAGAACAGCAATTCAAGGGTGATGATATGACCCACAATAAGAAAGAAAGACAAAGTGAAAGAAAGCGCTTTGGTAAAAGACATCCATGATCTTAATCCCTGAACTCCTGGCTAATCATTAAGCCATAGAATCCTCCATCAAGAACGCCGATCCCTAATCGTCCAAATGCAGGATTGAGGATATTGGCGCGATGCCCGGGTGAATTCATTAACCCATTATGCGCAATTTCTAATGTTTGTGCCAATGCGAGGTTCTCTCCTGCTGCATAAAACTTGATATTAGCAGTTCGCATCCTGTCAAAGGGATCTTTCCCTTCGGGACTTTCATGCGCAAAATATCCCCTCGTAAACATATCCTGTGAATGTGCCCTTGCCACTGTAGTAAGTTCAGGGTCAGCTTGCACAGGTTTTAGACCATGCTTCTGTCTTTCGGCATTTACCATTTGCAACATTTGCGCTTCCAGGTTTGGTTTGGGAACCGCTTTATCGTATTTGAATGATAGCTCTACCTTTTCATTCGAACCGGGTTTGACTGTAAGATTGTTCAGGGTTTGCCTTACCGCATCATTGAACACCGGCGCAAGCTTACGATTGGCCCATTCCGATTGCATCGCAAACTGCGTGGCATAGCGGCTTTCTCTCGTTGCAGATGTAACAACATCCTTGAACGGCAATGCTAATAGCAAGGCGGAAATAACAATCGCATAGATCCATCCATTGATAGCCCCGGGTATCAGCCCCAAAAATTTATTGAGCTTGTTGTTATCTGTTTCAACGGGAATGAGTCGTATAAGAAAACCAGCGAGCCAGCCCAATATTAGCCGGGCCACTATTACCATTATAATAAATGAAACGGGCAATAACCACACTCCCAGTACAAACAGCTTATTAAGAAGAGAAGCAAGATAAGGATGCAATACGTATCCCAACACCAGGCTTCCGGCCCAGGTAAGCAGGCTTAGCATGCCATGAACAAATCCCTGGCTCCAGCCCATCCAGATCGCCAGCAACACGATTGCTATCAAAAGAATGTCAACCCAATTCATGTAAGGGATGGATACAAAAAATCAGCCAGAAAGACCTATAAAAAATGGGTAACCCGCACCCCTTTCCTATTTTAACGCTTGTATTAGGTTTTTTTCTCCTTCACTTAATGCTTTCATAGCTGCATCATCCGCTTTGCCATCATATTTCCCGCTGATCTTTTCCTGTTTACGGATAGATCCGTCTTTAATATTTGACAGCGTCAGCTTCGCCTCGATAGTAAATGAGGTAGTAGCAATGGGATCAGTATTCTTGATCGCTTTCAATAAGGAACCCATTTTGCTTCCCTGTTTTAGTTTAGTGAACTCTGTATTGAGTAACAGGTCGCAATTATTTTTCTTTGCATCGTCAACAGAACTGACAGCTACGGCTTCAATATTATCTTCAAAAAATTGATCAACCAGGTGTTTTTGTAACACTGAATTTTGCAAAGTCGCATTCCCTGTTGGTTCAAAAACACCAACCCGGATAGCTCCCGGCTTTTTTTCATCGGTGATGGTCCTGCTTACAGCGGGTCTATCTTTATAGCCCGACTGGTTCATTATTTGACTGATATCAAATTTGTCCTGCAGATCTTCCTCATTTTTTGTTTCAGCATACCCAACTGGTATTTCAAATAGCATTGAATCCAGTTTTACCGTTGAAAGCTCAAGCGTTTCCAGGTCCGTCACAAATTCACTGGTTGACATCGTTCCACCCATGATCATCGTTTTCTTTTCTATTAATGGGAAACCCAATTTGCCTTTTCCACTTTTTTTAGAAACATACCTGTCTTTGCAATCCGGTTTTTGAGTAGCGCCGCGGTAACTGCTCCGGTTAACGCCTGTCGTTGGACAATTAAACTGTGGAAAGTCAATATACCAGCCATCTGTTTTAATGATCATGCTGTCCTTCATCATGCAGGCATCTGCAGAAGGTTTGATCTTTTGTGTCGTCCAGATATGACGGGCCGTAAATCCATGCATCTTCTTTCTTTCGCCTGTATCGACTATATTATAATACATATAGATGATGCCACCGGTTTTTGATTCGGTTTTCTCTTTTGAAGTAGCCGCTACAGGCTTTACCGGTTTTTCATCCTCTGTTTCTTCCACCTTACTGAATGGCTCAATATAGTAGAGCTTTTTTTTGTCATTGATCTTTATGGTTCGCTGCAGATCACATTGTTCGATGGTAACAAGATTCGTCATTCCCATATAACCACCGCCCTCTGTTCTTTTCCGCATCCCTTTTACATAAATGGTCGTTTCGGATTTCATTCCCGTCATGCTGGTGGATTGACGCAGTTTGTATTGCTGAGCTTCCGCTATATTCCCGGTAACAAGCAGCATGGTCAGTAAGAAGAAAAAGATAGATAAGGTGGAATGAACTTTCATAGCATTTGTTTGAAAGCCGAAAGTATCCATCCCTTTTTGTTTGCCAGGACGGCTGTTGTATCAAATGCCAGTAAAGAAGTATGAATTGCTGGTAGCTATTGTAAAATGTAAGTAACCCCGCTGATCGGCTGACGGAAATTCCCCGCTTTTAATCCTCCGCCATAACCTATTTTATCCAATGAAGTGTACCAACTGTAATTGACCGGGCCAATGCTTTTTACTTTGCCCCTGATCAGTTTATCATCAAAACTTGAATAATAAGTGATGGGCGTGCTGCCAATTGCTCTTAGTTTTCCCCTGTAGGCCTCATTCTCAAACGAAGAATAATAATCTATCTGCAGGTTGCCAATAAAACGCAGTTTGCCTTTTAATGCGGCATTATCAAAATTGGAATAATAATCAAGGATCATCGTGCCCACGGTGCGCAGCTTGCCAACTTTATAATCCATTTCATAAGGGCCATAATAAGTAAAGACGCAGGTACCGATACTTTTGATCTTGCCTCTTGATATAGAGTCGGCTTCAGGCCCATAATAATCAACCCTTCCTAAATATGGCTGTAGCTTTGGCGCATAATAATTATAACGGTTCGACATCACTTCAATTCCCCATTCCATTATTTTGCCATCATCCGATATTCGGATAAGGAGATCCCTGTCTGTAAGAAATCCGAAATGGGAAAAGTTAGCGCCCCCGGAAAAAGTTACCTGGCCCAGGTCCTGGCTATTGACATTGACAGTCACTAACAATAAAAAAGCTGATAAAAACTTTCGCATAGGTTTTAATCAGCTATAAAAATATAAATTTCCGTCTGAAACTTACCAAACAGGCTGTTAATAGTATCGATTCGAGATTTCCCGTAGAAAGGCTCTACCACTTCATCATTCTTCTGTTCATCTGTTCATCTGTTCTTCTGTTCA
>DASVNY010000577.1:0-2888 GCA_036383615.1 Chitinophagaceae bacterium | reverse complement strand
GAAAATAAGGTCATGTAAAAGGTTTTTTTTACCCACCTGTTGAAAATTCCCAAAAAAGCTATTCTCCCTGAATTTCAACGCAAAATTTAAGCCTTACGCATCAATTTCCATTACCTACCCTGTCTGCTTCTTCCGTAGCTCCCCCGGCTGATCTTTTAATAGCCTTCATGGCCTTACCAAAACGCCAGTTGAACGTTAACCGAACCACCCTCGAATCCCATTTTAACCGGAAAGGCTCATCCGAGTTTTGAAATTTTGAATAGCCCGAATAGTTCTGGGTTTTAAAAATATCCCGAAGGGTAAGCCTTAGCGTCCCTTTCTCCCTTAATATCTTTTTAGAAACCCCAATATTCATTTCTCCCTGGGGGGTTAATGATTCCTGCAGGTCTATCTGGCTATTGGTTTGATAATAACCACTAAGCTCTGCCGCCCAGCCTTTCTTAAACTGGAACTGGTTGTTCACACTCACGTTTAACTGGTCAACCGTGACTTTTAATGGCTCCCACACTACCCCTTCAATTATTTTATGATTGTAAACCGCAACACCGGTCAGGCTCCACCATTTTGTAACGGGCACCTGGAAGCTGGCCGTGACACCGATATTATGAAAGGTGCCGACATTGCCCCGGGTATAAATGATAATATTCTTGTTCACATTACTGCTGTTGGAGTCGATCACGAATATCTGCGAAAAATAATCCTTCAGGTAACTATAAGAAACGGCAGTTGATAATATTTGTTTAAACGTGTGGCCCAATTCAAAATTCCAGGTGTATTGTGGTTGTATGAAAGGATTGCCGCTTTCAAAAGTGTACTTATTCAGTGTAACAAGGAAAGGGTTCAGGTTTTGAAACTGGGGACGATCTATTCTCCTGCCAAACCGGAATGTAAATGTGTTGCTGCTGTCAGCATTAAATGAAACAAAAGCAGAAGGAAAAAGACTGCCGTAATCTCTTTTAAAGGCAGAGTCCTTTACCACTGTATTGCCCAACTGGTTTGCCTTGTAATCGGTGACCTCGTAACGAAGCCCGGTTTGCCAATGCCATTTTCCTGCTTCCATATCAATACTGCTGTAAACCGAATGGATCTTTTCATCATATAGGAAATGGTTACTGCGACTCAGATCATCTTCCCAGCCACTTCCATTGTTAAAATAATACTCGGCAAGATTGTCTGTATTGGTACTCGCTGTCTTTGCGCCGGCTTCCCAAAGCACTCTTTTAAATCGCCTCGAATAATCAATTTTCGCAGCAAAAATGTTTAGCTCAGATGGGATATTCCCTTTCGTTAATTGAGCAACGCTTCCCGGTGCTGATAACTGTGTTTGAAAATACTGGTCACCGGTTATATCGAAATTAATCACATCCACATCAGCCGATATTTCTGCTCCGTTCTTCAACGTATGACGGCCATTGAAATTAACGCCCGCTCTTTTAAAACGAATAAATCTTGTTCCCTGTGTAATAATGCTGGAATCGATATTATAGGATGGCGACATCCAATCGATGTTACTAAAACTATTGACATTGCGATCCATCAATGTGCCGGTGAAAGCTACCGTCATCGTTGTTCGCAGCCCGGCAAAAAAATCAACCCCTGTTTTTAAATTATGGGCATCGATCTTGGTGCGGTTAACATTTGGCTGCTGGAGTAACAGCGAATCATTTCCATCCTCGTCAAAATATTTTCTCAATGCATACATCTTCATTCTTTCCCGTCCCAGCCTGTTGCCATAATTGAGAAAGATGTTGAATTTGCCTGAGCGGTAATTCATATTGAAGCTGTTATTGGATTTTGTATAAAAACCTTGCCCCAGGCTGGTGCTGAGTGAACCATTAAATCCTTTTTGTTTATTGACCTTTGTTTTGATATTGATAATCCCGGCATTTCCTGCAGCGTCATACTTTGCTCCCGGGTTATCGATCAACTCGATCACATCCACCTGTGAAGCACTGAGCCCTGATAAATACGCTTGCAATTCCGCACCATTTAATTGAGTTTGCTTGCCATCGATCAGCACCATCACCTGCGGTTTGCCTTTCATAACGATCGTTCCATCTCTTCCTACGGTTATCCCGGGTGATTTTTCAAGAACATCCATCACCGTTGCGCCGGCATTAGTAATTCCCGCATCTACATTAACCACCGTTTTATCGGGCAGGAATTGTACCAATGGCTTTTTAGCCGTTACGCTCACATTACCCAATAAGTAGGCTGATGGCCTGAGTTTAATATTTGCCGAGAATGATGTATTGTTTACAAGATCAACAGGAGAATGAAAAGATGTCTCATACCCCAGGAAACTTGCTTTCAGCATATACATTCCTGTAGTGATACCTGTAAATTCAACCTGGCCGGTATTGCTGGTTAATACAGTTTGAACCACGGTTGAATCGGTTTTCATGAGGCTAACAGTGGCCGTATGCATGGCTGTTCCATTTTCATCCTGCACAGTTATTTTCAATATTTTGTTACCGGGTGTTTGAGCGAAGCCGCAATAGCTGCCAAACAGGAATGTTAGTAGAAAAAGTTTCATCAGATACATCCGGCTAAAATATCCAAAGAGATGGTTCCTCCCGTCTTTTTTGCGTTGGACGGCGAAATAAAAAGATAGATAGCAGCCCTTATCCCAATTCTTAATTGCAAATCTCCACACCCCGTCCTCTTTTTGCCCAATTGCCCGTTTTCAAATAACTTCGCTGCTCGTTTTCGCATTCAATTTATTTATCAATTAATCACTAAAAAATGGCATACGATGTAGTTGTGATAGGTAGCGGGCCCGGCGGATATGTAGCCGCGATCCGTGCATCACAGTTAGGATTTAAAACAGCGATCATTGAAAAAGAAAACCTCGGAGGCATCTGCCTCAACTGGGGTTGCATCCCCAC
>DASVNY010000576.1:0-3911 GCA_036383615.1 Chitinophagaceae bacterium | reverse complement strand
GCATCAGCATTGGACCAGATAGAGATAATGACAAACCCTTCTGCCAGGTATGATGCATCAGGCAATTCAGGCATCATCAACATTAAAACCAAGAAGGGTAGAGCAGCGGGATTCAATGGCTCACTGATGACTGGTCTAACTACCAGCTTTTACAAATATTCATCAGACGGTGCATTGTATGTAATTCCAAAGGTTCAAAACAGTATCAATTTTAATTACCGCAAGAATAAGATCAACTTCTTTGGTAATTACAATCCGAATGTTAATGAGGGCCGGAACCGTTTATTACTCGAAAGAAAAGTGCTGGATGATAATAAAGAGGTAGATGGGTTTATAGAAACAGAAACAAGAGGAAGGTTCAGGAATAATAACCATACGGTTAAACTCGGTGTGGATTATTTCGCAGATACGAAAAATACATTTGGCGTTGTTGTAAGCGGGTTTTTATTGTATGGTCATCCCAAGCCTTCTACATTGACCAATCAATATGACGACAATCATAACCTGACCGGTTATATGATCACCAATGTTACCAACAAGAACAATTTAAAAAACTTAAGTACCAATTTCAATTACCGTCATGTGTTTGATTCGACCGGCAGGGAATTCACTACCGACCTTGACTATATTGTTTATGACAATGCATTGATCAATAACCTCAATACAGATTTCTATAATCCTTCTGATCAATACCAGGGCAGCATGACATTAAAAGGATTTTTACCTGCCGATATCAGCATCTATTCTTTGAAATCCGATTACACTCATCCGTTTAAAAATGGGGGTCGTTTTGAAGCAGGTGTCAAGTTGAGTTATGTGAAAAATGATAACCTCGTTGATTACAAAAGACGGAACGGTTCGGATTGGATCAATGATAATCGTAGCAATCATTTCAAATATGACGAGAACATTAACGCGGTCTATGTGAACTACAGCACAAAGATCAAGAAGTGGTCCTTTCAAACCGGATTGCGTTTAGAGAATACCAATGCAAAAGGATACCAGGTTACCAACGATTCAACATTCAAAAGAAATTTTACCAATCTTTTCCCTACAGCATTTGTTAGCTACGAGGTAAATAAATCACACCAGTTCACGGTGTCATTTGGAAGAAGGATCACGAGACCCAACTACCAGGACCTGAATCCTTTTATTTTCTTCCTTGATTCTCTATCCTTCAGAAAAGGTAATCCATTCCTCACACCTCAATTCACTTACAATATAGAATTGAGCCATGTGTTCAAAGGAAAGTTGATCACCACGCTTAATTACAATAACACCAATGATGTGATAGCACAGATCATTAAGCCCGATGAAAGCGATAAAAGAATACTGTTCCTTACACCGGAGAATGTGGCGAAGTTCCGCAACATCGGAATTTCCATAACTGCCCCGATCCCGGTAAAAAAATGGTGGAACATGAACCTGTTTTTCAATGCATTTAATAACCGTTACGAGGGCTTTTATGATAATGAGCCGGTGGATACAGCATTCACTTCTTTCATGATCAATATGACCCAAAGCTTTACTATTAAACAGGGTTTGACAGCAGAGATATCCGGGTTCTACAGGGCTAAAGTAGTTGAACAATTATCACTCAATGAGCCGATGTATATGCTGAGTTTTGGTGGACAGAAAACCATAATGAAAGGAAAGGGCACACTAAGATTGAATCTCCGTGATCCTTTCTGGTTGCAAAAATTTGAAGGCAGGACCAAGATCGGTATTGTTGATAGCCGGATAAGAAATCGCTGGGATAACCGCCAGGTCACAGCAAGCTTTACCTGGAGATTTGGAAAGAGCAATCAGCAAAATCCGCCACCGCGTCGCCGCAATAGTGCCAGCCAGGATGAGCAGAACAGGGTAGGTGGCGCTCAATAAATATTTCATGAGAGTTTTCTCATGTGCATGTTCGTCCTTCCTTTTTAGGAGGGACTTTTTTTTCTTTCCGTCTTACGGACTTCCAGACATATTTTATTCTCCTTGTAAAGGAACGGGACTTGCTATATTTGTTGCCAAACAAAACCCGCTCGTATGCCTTCATTTGATATAGTCAGTAAAGTTGAAGCACAGGCATTGGATAATGCTGTAAACGTGACCAACAAAGAGATCACCAATCGGTTCGATTTTAAAGGATCGCACGTGGTGATCGAATTGGATAAAAAAGAGTTTGTCATTAAGCTGGAAACAGATGATGATATGAAGATGCGCCAACTGGTGGATGTATTGATCAGCCGTGCGCATAAGCAGGGAATTGCCCCTGAAGCATTTGATGCTTCAAAAGAGGGTGCACAAAGTGGTAAGGTTTGGAAGAAGAATGTGAAGGTGAGAAATGGTCTTGCACAGGAGGATGCAAAAAAGATCGTAAAGCTGATCAAAGATTCCGGGATGAAGGTGCAGGCCTCGATCAATGATGACTTGGTACGGGTGACGGGGAAGAAAATCGATGATCTGCAGTCGGTGATCCAGTTGTGCAAAACCTCGAATCTTGGTATCCCGCTTCAATATGTGAATATGAGGGATTAAAAACCTTAATAAGGCCCATATCCCGGTGGATAAGCGGTGCGGAAGAGGTGCATAACAAAGACTATAAAAATTTGGAAAAGGGTAGTTGTAAATGCTATCTTCATTTTACAACAGTTGCGGGGAATTTTGGAAACAGATGAACCTGTAACATGGAGAAGCGAAAACCCCTCAAAAGGTGGAAGCTACTCCGGGAAGCACCGGGTTAGTAAATATGAAGGCGCAAGCTGAAATATGAACAAAACTTGGTGCTTTTCTTTTGTACCTGCTCAAGAGCCGTTCACATGTAATTTATATTTGGATACAACAATTGCCCGGCCTACCTTTGCCGCCTTAATTAATTTTTATAAATAGTACGGCAAAATCCGTGCAGCCTTAAAATCAGAGAGTTATGAAAAAAGGTATCCATCCTGATAGCTATCGCCTGGTAGTTTTCAAAGACATGAGTAACGGCCATTCTTTCCTGAGCCGTTCCACTGCAGCATCAAAAGAAACAGTAAAATGGGAAGACGGTAACGAATACCCGCTGGTGAAGCTTGAGATCTCTAATACATCTCATCCTTTCTTTACTGGTAAAAATGTGTTGGTTGATACAGCTGGTCGTATCGACAAGTTCAAGAAGAAATATGAGAAAAAGAAATAATGCTGTAGCTTTATAACAGAACTATTTTTGTTTTTCATGGCTATACTTTAAATCCCGGGGATTCTTCTTCGGGGTTTTTTATTGGGCTCATGAATAAGCATTATTTCAAACGGAGAAAGTTGTAAACCAGGCTTACATGCCATGTTCTTGTGTAAACATTTTCTCCGGGCTCTTCATCTCTTACATTCAGCAAACCTTGTTTGTAATTCAGCAGGATGCCAAATCTTTTATAAGTAAACTGTGTGCCTAATGTGATCCGCAGGTCATTCTTGCCGGGCACGCCTCCACTGCCTCCAAATATAAATCGCCCCCCATTTTGATCAATATAATCAACTTCATCACCTTGTTCTACCCTGAATGCATAGTCAACTCCACCTGCTACTGATACCTGAACTGTTTTGTTGATGATCGTTGCCGCAATTTGAGGGTTAACAGAAATAAATTCATGAAATAACCGGAATTGACCATCCACTTTTTCCGCGTTCCCATTTCGATATATAGTATCTGTTTTTAAACTTCCACCAATATGTTCATACTGCATATTCAGTACAACTCTCCACCGATCTGCCAGGATACGGGATGCCTGTATTCCTGCCTGCCAGTTGGTTATTGTTTTGTTTCCATAGGAGGCTTCACTTTTGCTCGGTACAGACGGCAAATTGCTGAAATGATATTTTGATTGGGAAACGGTACCCGGTCCACCAAAGAATGATTTACCTGTTCCTGCATAGATTGATAAATTCCA
>DASVNY010000575.1:0-6777 GCA_036383615.1 Chitinophagaceae bacterium | reverse complement strand
TGAACGCTACACTTCTAAAATGGCGAAAGATGCCATGCTCGAAATGGGGCTCAAAAAAAAGGAACGACGTAATAAAGCCCTGGTTGATGAGATCGCCGCTACGATTATGCTACAGGAGTATTTAAGGGGAAGAGGTTAATTGGTTAATTAGTTTATTGGTTAATTTAGGTTAGCCGGGTAAATTTGCGGATTGTTGACTGATTTCGCCGTCTCGGCTTACCAATAAACCAGTTAACTAATAAACTATAAATGATTTTACCAATAGTTGCATACGGTCACCCGGTCCTGAGAAAAATTGCCTCGGATATTATGCCCGATTACCCCGGTTTAGAGAAATTGATCGCTGATATGTGGGAAACCATGTATGCAAGTAATGGAGTTGGCCTGGCAGCGCCACAGATCAACAGGGATATCAGGCTTTTTGTGGTTGACACAGTGCAGATGTTCGATGGGATGGATGCAAAAGAAAAGGCAGCTTACCCGGATAACCCGGGTGTAAAGGCGGTTTTTATGAACGCACATATTGTAGAACTGGAAGGTGAAGAATGGTCCTATAATGAGGGTTGTCTGAGTATTCCCAAGATCAGGGAAGATATTTATCGCCATGAATCAGTAACGCTCCAGTTCCGTGATCACAATTTTGAATCTCATATCATCACTTTCACAGGACTGTCAGCGAGGGTTATCCTGCATGAGTATGATCATATCGAAGGCAAATTATTCATCGATCATCTTTCGCCATTGAAAAGAAAGCTGATGAAAGGCAAACTCACTGATATCACAAAGGGAAAGATCAGCGTTGACTACAAGATGATGTTTCCCGGTTGAGTGTTATGAAAAAGATCCTTTTCATAGTCTTCCTTTTTATTTCTTACTGCCTGCACGCACAGGAGGATTCACTCGATAATGAACGTTTATCTAAAATGATCAGCCTCTCCGAAGTGGTGATGCGTACTGACCTGGATGTTGCCACTTTCATCAAAAGGGTAAAAGAAGACACAACGTTTTATAAAGCTTTCCGCACATTGCATATTCTTGGTTTCACTTCGCTGAATGATATCAGTATAGTTGACAAAAAAGGAAAACAAAAAGCCTCGCTGCAAAGCAAAACAAGACAGAACCGATCACAACGTTGCCGCACAATGGATGTGCTGGAGGAAAAGACCAGTGGTGATTTTTATAACAACGACAGGCAATACAATTATTACACAGCAGAATTATACGCCGGTTTATTTTTTACGAAAGACAGTGTTTGTGGGGAAACAAATATTGTGAAAGACGTTGACTTCAGTATTCGCTCCAAAAAAGGAATTGCCAAACACAAGGAACAACTGAAGATGTTATTCTTTAATCCCGGTAAAAGAATACCTGGCATTCCTTTCATAGGCGACAAGATCGACATTTTTGATCCGGACCGGGCTAAGTATTATGATTTCAATATTGACCAGGGTGAATATGAAGGAAAGACTTGTTATATATTTTCAATAAAGGCCAAAGAGGATCTGCGAAGTGGTAAAAAGGATAAGATCGTTATTGATAATATGGTTACCTGGTTCAACGCAAAGACAATGGAAGTGATGGCAAGGAACTATGACATGAGCTATAGCGCCGGTGTTTATGATTTTGATGTGCACATGGAAGTGGAACTAACAAAATTTGGTAATTACCTTGTTCCGAAAACGCTTCGCTATAAAGGCAATTGGGATGTTGTTTTTAAGAAAAGGGAGAGAGGGATCTTTACGGCCACTCTTTTTGATTTTAAATAGGGATCAGTTATCAGCCTTGCGATTTCCCGTGCTAACATATTTTCTCCATTTCTCTATCACCTCACTTATATCACCCGGTAATTCTGTATCGAAAAAGATCTCGTTGCCTGTTGTTGGATGCACAAACCCTAATGTTTTCGCATGAAGCGCTTGTCTCGGGCAGATCGCAAAACAATTATCAACAAACTGTTTGTATTTGGTATAAACTGTTCCCTTTACGATCTTATCACCTCCATAAAAATCATCATTAAATAAAGGATGACCAAGGTATTTCATGTGTACACGTATCTGGTGGGTGCGACCGGTTTCCAGCACACAACCAACCAGCGTTACATAGCCAAATCTTTCGATCACTTTATAATGTGTGATAGCTTCTTTGCCATGATCGCCTTCCGGGTAGGCTTCAAATAATTTTCTGAATCGCAGGTGACGGCCCACATGGGCTACGATCGTTCCTTTATCTTCTTTCAGATCACCCCAAACCAACGCCATGTATTGCCTTCTTACTGTATGGTCGAAAAATTGTTTGGCCAACTGTCGCATGGCAATATCGGTTTTGGCAAGTGCCAGCAACCCGCTTGTGTTTTTATCAATGCGATGAACCAGCCCAAAGCGTGGCAATGTATCTTCTGATATAGAAGGATCTTTTTGTTGCAGGTAATAGGCAACGCCGTTTAATAATGTTCCTGAATAGTTGCCGCTTCCCGGGTGCACCACCATACCGGCAGGTTTATTAACGATCATCAGGTCGGCATCTTCATACACGATATTCAAGGGAATATTTTCCGGTGTAACGTCGGTTTCTTCGGGACTGAGATCCGAATAGATAATGATCTCGTCCTGTGGTTTTATTTTGTAGTTGGGGCGAACGTCTTTACCATTCACCAGCACCATGCCTGCATTGATTGCCTGCTGCAATTTGTTGCGGGTAGCTTTTTCGATACGATTGGCCAAAAACTTGTCTATACGCAAGGGCTCTTGTCCATTGTCGATCTTAAAACTGAACCTTTCGTATAGTTCATCGTTATTTTCCTGCAGATCAGGGTTTTCTTTCGTGAGATCCTCTGCCATAGCCTGCAAAGGTAATACGATTGCCCGCAGATTTTCGCAGATATACGCTGAAAACAAGCGATACTTAAATAATCTGCGCAAATCTGCGGGAAATGTTTTCAGCATAAATTTGTGTCCTCAAATGAACAAACAACCGGTCATATTCAGGGATCTCGACGTAATGGATTACCAGTCGGCATGGGATTACCAGGAAAAATTATTGCAGGAGAATGTGCGAAGGAAGTCAGTAATCCATAGCCAGGAAGTGGACACACTCATCACTGATCATTCATCATTCACCACCCAACATTATCTCCTCTTCGTTGAGCATCCTCCTGTTTACACATTGGGCAAAAGCGGCGATATCAGCAATGTGCTTATCAATGAAGAAGCACGAACAGCAAAAGGAATAGAATTTTTTCACACCAACCGCGGTGGAGATATCACTTTTCACGGACCGGGACAAATTGTTGGCTATCCTATCCTCGATCTCGAAAGATTTTATACTGATATTGGAAAATACCTCCGCAATATTGAGGAAGTGGTTATTCTTACGCTGAAAGAATATGGAATTGAAGCGGGTCGTTCAACAGGTGAAACAGGAGTTTGGATTGATGCGGATAAAAAAGGACGGGAAAGAAAGATCTGCGCTATCGGCGTTCGCAGCAGCCGTTGGGTCACCATGCATGGGTTTGCCTTAAATGTAAACACGGACCTTAACTATTTTAACTTCATCATCCCCTGTGGTATTGCGAACAAACAAGTTACTTCTATTGAAAAGGAATTGGATGAAAAAGTGGATATAGAACAGGTAAAAAAGAAGCTGAAAAACAATTTCGCTATAGTATTCGATACCGAATGGCAGGAAGATCAGAAATCTTTCTGAAGAACGAACTTGTGTTTCTCTTTTAGTTTGCCATCTTCATATAGTTCAAACTTGAACCAGCCGGCGTGATAGAAATTGGCTTTGTCGATCCGGAATGTTCTTTCCTTGATATCCTTCAGTTCGAAAATAAAACTATCGTCTTCTTCAAAGAACTTTAAGCTGAATTTCCTGTTCTCATCATCAGGGAGATTGACACGAACATTTCCATCGTTATAGGTATAGACATGCACGGAAGGGGTAAACACTTCAGGACGGTTCTTACTGTTTAGCCCAAAATTGGGAATGCTGATAGAATCGTTTCCATTCATCCTTGTGATCTTATCATCAAATACCGCCACTTTTTTTGTTGTATCCATTACCGGCTTTTGAACATCACTAAAAAGATAAACTCCTTTATCGAGCAAAATATAGAGCCGGTAGAACACACGCCCCAAAGGTGCTTTGGTATCCACATAGCCATTTTGCGGAATAGAAGGATCGGGAACGGTGAGGATGGATTTATATCCTTTAAGACTATCAACGGAACGCTGGATACTGATCTGTTTAACTATTTCAAAATTGTTGTTCCAGCTAATGATCATCCTGTTGTTCCCTACGTTCTTGACGGAAAACTTAGGAAGCGTATCCTGCGCATAGAGGATCGTTCCGGTGATCAGTAGAAAAAGGGACAGAAACAGTTTTTTCATGCTCATGATAACGGAAAAAGTATTGGATTCTTTTGTCAATGCAGACAAAGATAGGGTAGTCATGGAGAATTACTCAGAAGATTAACGTTCTATTACTCACAGATGCATTGCCCTGCAGCCCGCCGCTGTGGATAAGCAGCAATTTGCTGCCGGCAGGAAAGCTGTTTTTTTTGATGAGGTCCTTGATAGCGTAGAATAATTTACCCGTATAAACAAAGTCTGAAGGGATAGCTGTTTGACGATAAAACTCATTCATAAAATCAAGCAAGCCGGGTTTGTGCTTGGCATATCCTCCGAAATGATATTCATGGAAGAGTTCAAATGACCGGGTCTTGTCGGTTAAAAGCGATCGTACAGCATCTTCGAGTGAGAGATTATTTTTCATTACTGAAATACCAAACACTTGTTGTGATGGTGAAGTCGCATTGATAAGGCCGGCTATCATGGTGCCTGTTCCCACAGCGCAGCAAATATGCGTGTATTCTTCTTTTATAAAATCATGGGCAATGGTTGCGGCGCCTTTTGCTCCCAACTCTCCAAAGCCACCTTCATTTATAATATAACAATGCCTGGCATCTATTTCACCGGGTATTTTCTTTTGGACATATTCTTCACGACTAGTAAAATACAATTGCGTGCCCAGCTCTTTTGCCTGTTTTAAGGTGGGAGAAAGTTCAGGAGCTTCTTCGCCGCGGATGATGCCGATAGATGAAAGCCCATTCAATTGACATGCCGCTGCTGTTGCTATTATATGATTTGACCAGGCTCCTCCAAATGTCAGAATAGTTTTTTTGCCTTGTTCAATAGCGTCTTTGAGATAGAATTGGAGTTTGAACCATTTATTGCCTGAAATAACAGGATGTATTTTATCTAATCGCAGCACGGCGATCCCAATTTCTTCTGATGCTGCAAAATTGAGTGTAATGGGTTCGATTGATATGGATCCGGGAGAAATGTTCTGCATAATAAAATAGGAGCAGCCGCATGGCGAATTTACTTTAATTTCGTCCCCGATTTTAAAAATAGAAATGAAACCAACATTAGTGATATTGGCGGCAGGCATGGCTTCCCGCTATGGAAGTATGAAGCAGATCCAGGGCTTTGGTCCGGGTGGCGAAACGATCATGGACTATTCTATCTATGATGCCATTCGTTCAGGTTTTGGAAAAGTTGTATTTATTATCCGCCGGCAATTCGCAGAAGATTTCAAAACGATCTTTGATCCTAAGTTAGAAGGAAAGATCGCTACCGAATATGTTTTCCAGGAAATGGATTTATTCACGGATGGATTTACAGCCGACCCGGAACGAACGAAACCCTGGGGAACAGCACATGCGGTGTTATGCGCCAGGGATAAAGTGAAGGAACCCTTTGCCGTGATCAACGCCGATGATTTTTATGGGCACAATGCTTTTGAGCAAGCTGCTAATTATCTCGTGAAAGATTGCGATGAGAACAATTATGCCATTGTTGGATATGACCTGATGAAAACTTTATCAGAGCATGGTACAGTGAACAGGGGAGTGTGTAGTCTTGATGCCAATGGCAATCTTGCTTCTATTACAGAGCGGATCAATATCAGTCAGCAGGATGGCAAGGTTATTTGCGATGATGGATTGGAGCCAAAAGAATTGTCAAGAGATACAAGAGTGTCGATGAACTTCTGGTGTTTTGATCCTTCCTTCTTTTCTTACACACAAAAACTGTTTGCAAAATTTTTGGCCGATCATGGTAAGGAACTGAAATCAGAATTTTTTATACCTATTGTAGCCGACCAATTCATCAAAGAAGGCGGCAAAGTGTCGATCATTCCAACTACCTCATCATGGTTCGGGGTTACTTACAAAGAAGATGCGCCGGGAGTGCAAAAGAGTTTGAATGACCTGATCAATGCGGGAGAGTACCCTGAATTTTTGTGGAAATGAGGAGCGTAAAGTAAAAGAAGAGGTTATTTCAAAAGAGGTTACAGTGAATCGCTAACGTTTGTGAATCTCCGTGATCCCTACCTGCCGATTCAACTCACTCCGCACTCTTTCGGAGCAGCTTATCCTTACCCAATTTTTTTATCCATTGCTTATATAAAACAAAAGGTTTTGCCCCTACGGGGCAAGGATCATGCTTTAACCGATGCTACTACCTGCATGTAGTCCCTACGGGACAAATGAAAGCTGTTTCACTGCTCCGTTAGGAGCAAGATGTCGGTTGTAATAATAATGAGTGAATAAAATTGCCCCGTAGGGACAAAATATCATTTAGGGATTTGGTAATAATAAGTTACCGGCAGGAAGATATGTGTTCCCCGTGGTTAGTTTCTTCCCTTTTGACAGCCTCAATTATTTTCAGGTTGTTCTGCTTTAATCTCCTTTTACCATAAAGACATAATCCTGTA
>DASVNY010000574.1:0-3438 GCA_036383615.1 Chitinophagaceae bacterium | reverse complement strand
CTTGAGGGGAAATGCTGAAAATATCAGAAATAAAATCCCAGGCATGCCAGTCACTATGAAAAGCAATCTTTGTTCCATCCGGCGACCAGGCTGCACTCGGCTCTACACTGCTCCCTAATGAATTGGATAATGCCGATACTGTACCATTGGCTAAGTCCATCATCACGATTATAGGGATGCCGGCATTACTCGCCTGGTCCACCATATCAGTAAAGGCGATCCTCGTGCCATCCGGCGACCAGGCCGGGTTCTTTGCATCATTCGTAAATGTTCGTTGCACAGGATTCGATCCGTCGGCGTTAATAATCCAGAGATTGCCCGCCCCATAGATATCCATATTCCTGATAAAAGCAATACGGGTTCCATCAGGCGACCAGGCAGGATCTCCATCCGCGCCAGCATTATTGGTTAAACGGGTAACATTTGAACCGTCGGCGTTACAGGTATAGATCTCCATATTACCATCACGGTCACTCACAAACACAATTTTGCCGCAATTGGTTGCGCACGGTGGTGGAGATGAAGACTGTGGGTTTACTATTACCTGCAAAGTATCCTTATCAAATAATCCTCCCGCATCCGTTACTTTCAATTCAAACTGGTAAACTCCTTCTACAAGGTTAGTTACCTGCGTTTGCACTGCATTCGTATTAACAATAGTAAATGATAATGGCCCGGAAACTTTTGTCCATGAATAGGTGCTGATATTATTGTCAGGGTCAGAAGAAGCACTACCATTGAGATTAACTGTATTTGCAGGTAATGTAATTGTTTGATCTGCTCCTGCATTGGCAACAGGCGGACTATTGGGTTGGCCAGTATCGTTTACTATCACCTGCATGGTATCCTTTGCTGACAGCCCCTTATCATCTGTCACTTTCAACTCAAACAGGTAAACTCCCACCAGCAATCCTTTTACTCTTGTTTGTGCCGATGCAGGGTTTAGAATACTGGCAGAAGCAGGGCCTGATATTTTTTTCCAGAGCCATTCACTTATCATCCCATCCGGATCATTGGATGCTGAACCATCTAACGAGATGCTGTCGGTTGGCAAAGTAATAAGTTGGTCAGGTCCTGCAATGGAGATTGGAGGTTTATTATTTTTTTTGCACCCTTCGCAGGAGTGTTCCTTTTTGCAGGAAGAAAAAATGGTAACCCAATTAATTACCACGATAAATAAACCATAGGAAAGCTTTTTCATGGTCATATAGTGGTGGTGATGGCGGAGGTTGGTTATTAATTCCGCTTTCAGTATTTTTTTTCTCGATGAATTTTTTCGCCGGATCATCTTAGAACCGAAAATGACCTCTATATGGATAGTTTCCTGCTTCGATATCATCCTTAAGATCCAACCTTCCTTTAACACCATCGAAAACACCTTTGCCACTACCTTCTACAATCGGATGCTGGCAACGCCCAAAAATCTCCAAACCTAAATATGAACCGTTTTCAGCACAACCTTCATACTTCGCTTCAAATCTATAAGTGGTCCAGAACTCACCGGCTTCTCCATTATAGGTGCCAACGAATTTTTCTCTTCCTATTTCACTATAAGTGCCACTTGGTGAGCATTCAAATTCATCTACGAAAACATAGAGACAACCTTCAAGATCGCCCGTCATAGTAAGCGCAAAGTCGGCGCCCTGGGCTCCAGAATTACATCCATCAGCTGCATCCCAGAAACCAAGACCCGATATCTGCGTTGCTCCACTGCTTCTGTTTGCGGAGGTTTTCGTGAATTCTTTTTCAGCGAGAATTGGTTTCTCCATTCCTTTCTGGCAAGAAAAAAAGAAGATGATACCAGCAATAAGAGCTAAACTCTTTTTAAAAGACAAATTCATACTAAAACATTTTAATGGTTAATGATACTTGATTGGGGAAAAGAAAATATTACCCAGCACGACAACTGCTATTTGTCAATCGCCCGATTCATCATACATAAAATCAAAAAGCGTTGAATGATTCTTGTTTTTTGTTCCAATGATCAATGCATCAAAATAGCCGATGGTATTATCAAATAAATTACGCGGGTTGCCTCCGATTGTAAACCGCACACCCTCGCCATTGTTTCCTACAGGGGGAGTATCAATGATCCTGGCGTTAGGAAATGCGGCAACCAGTTCTGCTATAGTGCAACCATCCTGCAACTGTTGGGGAATTGGCACTGTTGCTACTTCCGGGTGCCATTCACCCACGTTAAGCGCATCCCATTGTTGCCAGGTATTAAAAACAAGAGGAGGAAAACCAGGAGGCTGAGCAACGGCTCTTGGCTCCCAGAAAATATTAAAATCTTTAGCGTCATCGCCAGTTACATCAACCTGAAGCACCATGGCCACAGGCGCATTTTGAACAACATAAGTACTAAACTTTAATTCGGTAAGGTCGGCGAGCAATGTGCCCGAATAACCACCCCTGCGAAGACGCACTCTTCTTAATGTTGGATCTGCCCCGGTAGGAAGATTCATGGTTATGCAACCGGGGTTTAGACGAGGGTCGCTATTGTTTGCAGGCCCTCTTACGATCTTAACATTATCGGATTCATCTGAAAAGATGGTAACGCCGGAAACAATATTTACTTGTTGAACCTTCCATCCCTGTGAATGAAAATTGTCTTCATTTATTCTTTCAAACCTGTAAGGAATGACTCCATTGCCTTTTGAACCATTCGTCCTGGTTGCAATCTCACTAAAATCCGCCTGTTGATCAGCTGATTTCTGGCAGGAATAAAAAATGAAAGTAGCAGCGAGTGCTAATACGAGTAAAGGGCTTGTGTTTTTTCTCATAAAAAAATTTTGATTGTTAAACTCCCCGCCAAGTTATTATAATGCAAAAGCGGAAATTTTTCATTTCGCTAAACTGTAAAGTGAAAATGTCACACTCAATAGCTGCAGGTATCTAAACCGTTCATCGACGATGAACGGCTTTCATCACGCTCATGTTTTCCGATGTCTAATTTCTCCTGAAGCTTAATTTTTTGCGAAAGAGATTAAGTAAATTTATACAGCCAGACTGCCCGTGACAAAACATGAATTCATATTCTCCGACAAGCGAAAACACCGCATTGCAAGACATGTTGCATTCTGGGCTGTATGGTCTATCGCATTCAATATTTTATTTCATTTCCCCGTACATGTGTTTAAAGGATGGGATATAAGTGGCCCGGGAACAAAAAATTACCAGGAATTGGGGCCCGTATTGTTTTTTTTCAAAACGCTTTTCATTAATTCCTTCTTAGCTGTAGTCGTTCCGCAGATCGCATTGACATATGTTTTGATCTATTGGTTGTTGCCTAAATATTTTTTTGAAAGAAAAAGCTATGCTCTTACGGTAGTCATTACCATTTTTGTTTTAATTGTTTTTGACTTATTAGCTGTTGCCACCAAACATATCCCGGCACTTTATAATGTGCTAATGGAAATAGCTCCGCTTTCCGCATGG
>DASVNY010000573.1:0-2365 GCA_036383615.1 Chitinophagaceae bacterium | reverse complement strand
ATTTTCTCCTTTATTATATTCAGTGCTGTGATGGCGCAACCACGCCAGGGAATGGCGGCGGCCGAGATATCATTACCTTCTGCCAATGGCGATACCATACAACTTTCTTCACTTAAAGGGAAAGTTGTGTTGCTCGATTTCTGGGCATCCTGGTGCGGACCTTGCAGAGCTTCCAATAAAAACCTGGCCAAGCTCTATCCAAAATTCAAAAACAAAGGATTCGAAATATTTGCCGTTTCCCTGGATACTGATCTTGCCAATTGGAAGAAAGCAATTGCAAAAGATAAAGTGACCTGGTTGCAGGTAATAGATGCCGGCGGATGGGATGCTAAAACAGCAGCGAACTGGTATGTATCTGCACTTCCTACTTCTTATCTCATAGATAAAGATGGCAAACTCGTTGCGATGGATCTTGAAGGAAAGGAACTGGAAAAAGCATTGAAATACCTGCTGGAGAAATAACACTTAGCAATTCAATGAAGACAATCATATTTGTTCTCACTCTTCTCATCAGCGCAGGCAAAATGATGGGGCAGGAGTTATATGTTTATTCAGAACCCGCGAGCAATATGCCGGCAAAATCTATCGCGACCAAGATGACCGGCCATTTTGTTACCAGTAATTATGAGTATGACCGGTGGTCACAGCGATATATGCCCGAAGTAATGTTTGGCGTTAACCGGAATTTAATGCTGCATATCTCCTCCACATTTGCCAATATGCATACCCGCAATTTCAGGTTTGAATCGGTATCTGTTTATGGCAAATACAGGTTTTTATCAAAAGATGAGATACATAAGCATTTTCGCATGGCGGTATTTGCCGATGCATCCTATACAAGAAGTGATTTCCATTTTGATGAAATATCGCTGATGGGTGATAAGAGTGGGATTGAAGCGGGGTTGATCGCCACACAGCTCTGGCATAAGTTCGCTTTGTCAGCAACAGTAAGTCACACACAGGTATTGGATAAATCAAGAAATGATGACGTATTGTATATACCTGGACGAAATTATCAATCGATGAATTATATCCTTTCGGGTGGTTATCTATTGCTTCCAAGGGAATACAACGATTACAAACAGCTTAATATAAATATCTATACAGAGTTCATCGCACAGCACACTTTTGAAGAAAAGAAATATTATGTTGATATGGCGCCGGCGCTGCAGTTCATTTTTAACAGTAATGCCAAGCTGAATATCGGCTATCGTTTTCAGCTCGGCAGTGATATGAGCCGGATGGCAAAGAATAGCTGGCTGGTAAGTTTGGAAAGAACTTTTCTGAGTGCGCTTAAGAAAAAGAAGTAATGGAAATACACATCAGGAATATGGTTTGTGCCCGTTGCATTAAAACTGTTACGGGTATTTTCCATAATGCAGGTCTTTCTCTTAGGAATATCAGCCTTGGCGTTGTTGAAACGGAAAAAGAACCTACTCCATTACAGGAAAAGGAAATCAGGGAATTACTGGTTGCTGAAGGCTTTGAATGGCTGGAAGATCAGAAAGTGAAACTGGTGGAAAGCGTGAAGCAAGCAATTGTGAACCTTGTTCATTATGGTGAACTCGATGAAATGAAAGAAAATCTTTCCGGCTATCTTTCTTCCAAACTTCACAAAGACTATCACTATTTAAGCAGTCTCTTTTCTTCTGTTGAGCAAACTACGATCGAGCAATACTTTATTCTCCAGAAAATAGAAAAAGTAAAGGAGTGGTTGGCCTATGGTGAACTCACCTTGAATGAAATGGCTTATAAACTGGGTTACAGTAGTGTGGCTCATTTATCCGGCCAGTTCAAGAAAATAACAGGATTTACTCCCAGCCAGTTCAAGCAATCAAAGGATCATCATCGTAAGCCTCTCGACAGTATATAGGATCGTTTCAGTGTTCATCCGGCCGATAATTATGTAACAAAAGCTCATGATTGTATAACGATCTTCCCTTCCCTATGAACCAAATTTGTATCATAAAGTTTTTATATGATACATACCTATCAAATAAACGGGATGACATGCGGCAGCTGTGTGGCAAGAGTAAAAAGCGAGTTGTTGAAGCTCGGGGATGTGCTCTCTGCGAATGTATCGCTCCAAAGCCCGCAAGCTACCATCGAAATGAGCAAACATATTGACACCGACGTTTTACAACAGGCGCTCAGTAAGGCAGGGAAGTACAGTATCCGGGAATTGGCAGATGCCTCACCACAGGTTTCGGAGAAAAGAGAGGAAGGATCATACTTCCCGATCTTCCTGATCTTTGGATACATCACTTTGATAACAGTAATTATCGAGGTGGTCAAAGGGTCGTTCAACTGGCTGCAATGGATGAATCATTTCATGGCCGGGTTCTTTTTAATTTTTTCTTTTTTC
>DASVNY010000572.1:0-1763 GCA_036383615.1 Chitinophagaceae bacterium | reverse complement strand
CTGCCCTGGTATGTGATGCTGGCCCTTGCCGTGTTATTATTGATACAGGTAGCCCAGTTGTTCAGTATGCTTAAAGCCGTGAAAAGAGAATTCATGCAGCTCGACCCTGATCAATGATCATATTTGCTGCAAAGCAGCTTTTAAAAAAGGAAGAGTTGGCAAAGAAGAAATGATCTTTAGCTCTTCGCTCAATGAAGTTTCATTATCCAAAAACCTCAGCACTTGTTGGGGTTTATTTTTTTGGAACAAACGGATGAAGATCTCCCGGCCGGGCAACTTCTCATGATACAATATGTGGAGAAGTGTATTATCATAAAAACGAAATCGCTTCGGGGTTTGAGACAATTCATTCAACGATCGCCCCTGTTCAAGAAGATCGATGATCTGATCCGATTGTTTTTGGATGAACTGAAAAGTGTAGCCACTGGATGCTTTGGTTTGCCCACCTGCTGTGCCTATCTGCCAGGCAGCCCGACCATTGAAAGAAAGTTTCTCATTGGTCATTGGAATAACTCCAAACTCCTCTTCAATGATCTTGAAATCCTTAATACCAAGAAAAGAATGAATGTAGTTTTTCAACTCGAGGTCATACTCTTCTTTTTCTAAAAGTGTTTTAGTAAACAGCGTATATTCAATCAAAGCTCTCGTTTCGCTAAAAGGAAGCACATAGGCAAAACTGGTTCCATGTTGCTGATGCACCCTGAAATCCATCAGTGTTGCTTCTTTAGTATTAAAGAGAGGAGTGTTGCTTTCGATCACCCAGCCTTTGAAATGTTGTAGTAACCGGATAGATGTTTTGTTTTGTTCTTCCGGTTTATAGATAGAACTGAAAATAGTGGTAGCCGGTTCATCATGCAATATTATTTTCTCATCATTAATATCCAGTATAACAAATCCCCTCTCAAATTTCAATCCTTTGAAATCACCCTGCACTATTTCCACATTATCATGCTTTGAAATTTTTTCAAAACAGTAGCGATAAAAATCTATACCCCCGATCATTTTATAACGATAAGGAGCAATATCAAGGGTTGAAGAAAAACTGTCGCTCAAAAAAGATACATGCTCCCAACTCCGGCTGACAATATTTTCAAAAAAACCCTGGCCAGTTTCCCAGAAACACCAGGTGCGATCGTTTCTGATCCTGGCTTCCCTGTCAATAAGAAGGATCTTTTTGCCTTTGAGTTTTTCACTGTGAAGTATCCGCATCAATAAACTCAATCCGGCACAACCGGCGCCAAGAATGATAAAATCGTATGAATTTGATTTGGGCAGAAGAAAAGATTAATGACTAAAGATAGTGAGGGGAAAGGTCATGCAGGTTATATCGGTCATGGAAGTCATAGAGGTCATGGAAGTCATGGAGGTCATGGAAGTCATAGAAGTCATAGAGGTCATATGAGTCAGTCGGTTTCCGGTGCATACTTCAGCTTTGCTTTATCGGCCATTAGCATTTTATCCTTACGGATTTTCTCCCAATACTTTTTCGCCACATACAGCATTCCGAAACTCTCGCCGTCAAACCTGTCAAGATGCCTGTGATGCATTTTATGTGCCCAGCGAATAGCTCTTATGTAAGTATTGTTGCTCCGGGTAAACCATTTGAACCGTTGATGAATGATCACATCATGCACCAAAAAATAGGCGAACCCATAAGCCATGATGCCGAAACCAATCGCCTGCATCCACCAGTTCTTATCAAAAGTTCCAAAGAAGATCAGCAATATGCTTGGTACGGCAAATATGATAAAGAAAGTATCATT
>DASVNY010000571.1:0-5933 GCA_036383615.1 Chitinophagaceae bacterium | reverse complement strand
CATTGGCGCAGGTGCTGGGACAGGGAAGAACTTCGGTTTTATTCCAGCAGTTAACCAAAAAACAATTAGCGCTGCAGGCTTCTGCTTCAAGTGGTTTATCTGAATTGGCGGGTGAGTTTCATTTTGTGATCATTCCTAACCAGGGCAAGTCATTAGCCGATATTGAGAAACTGTATTATGCCGCACTTGATTCTTTTGAAAAAAGAGGCGTTACTGATGATGATCTTGAAAAATTCAAAGCAGGTTTTGAATCACAAACTATCAATAGCCTGCAAAGCGTGCAGGGAAAAGCAACTCAGTTGGCACAGTTCCAGTTCCTCACCGGCAATCCTAATCAAATTGCAGAGTTGCTGAAACTTTACAACTCGTTGACGAAGGAAGATGTGATGAGAGTGTATAACCAGTATATCAAAAACAAAGGGGCGATCATATTAAGTATGGTGCCGAAGGGCCAGGAAGCATTGATTGCTCATACCGACAATTTTGTAAAAGATACGACGCAGTATGTTCGCCCTAATTATGGTTATGAAGGATTGAAATATGTAAAAAGCAAAGACAATTTTGATCGTAGCAAAATACCGGGCAATGGCCCGAACCCTGTTGTGAAAGTTCCAAAGATCTGGAGAAAGGATCTGGCCAATGGCGCCCGTGTTATCGGAACAGAAAATACAGAAGTGCCAACTGTAACACTTACCATCACAATTCCCGGTGGTCATTTATTGCAGGCCAATGATCTTTCAAAAGTTGGCGTATCTAATTTCTTCGCCAATATGATGAATGAGGATACAAAGAATAATACAGCAGAACAACTCGCGGTAAAATTGCAGATGCTGGGCAGTTCTGTAAGTATTAATGGAGGAACGGATGGTATCACTTTCAATGTACAGGCATTGAAGAAAAACCTTGATGCTACCCTTGCTATCCTGCAGGAAAGAATGTTCAGCCCAAAATTCACGGAGGCTGCTTTCAAGAGGATCAAAAATCAAAAGCTGCAATCTTTCAAATCACAAAAAGGACAACCCGGCGCTGTTGCTGACGCGGTATTTGCCAAGTTGAACTTTGGCCCGAACCATATTCTTGCATTAAACGAAGAGGGAACGGAAGCCAGCATAGAAGCTATGACCTTAAGTGATATCGAGAATTATTACAACAACAATATGACATCAATGGATGCAAAAGTTGTGATAGTCGGAGATATTAAGGAGAATGAGATCTTACCAAAACTGGCTTTCCTTGATAAACTTCCAAAGAAGAAAATTGTGTTGCCAAAAGTTGATCCCGCTCCTGTGGTTGATAAAACGCAGGTGTTTATGGTGGATGTTCCAAAATCTGCTCAATCAGAATTCAGGGTAGGTTATGCAACAGGATTAAAATATGATGCTACCGGTGATTATTATAAATCCAATCTTGCCAACTATGCATTGGGTGGAAACTTCAATAGCCGTTTGAATTTGAATTTGCGTGAAGATAAAGGCTGGACCTATGGTGCGAGCAGCGGATTTTCAGGAGATGAATATGCAGGTACGTTTGAATTCAATTCCGGCATCAGGTCAGATGCAACAGACAGTGCATTGATAGAAGTAATGAAGGAGATGAAAAATTTTGTAAGCAACGGCCCAACTGATGATGATGTGCTTTTCATGAAGAGCGCATTGGCGCAAAGTGAAGCACGCCGCTATGAGACCGGTCCGCAAAAAGCTACTTTTATCGGTCGCATTCTTGATTATAATCTTCCTGCTAATTATACAGAACAACAAAACAAGATCCTTCAAAAGATCACTAAAGATGAGCTGCATAAGATAGCACAGCAGCAGATCAAACCTGAAAAGATGAATATTCTTTTAGTAGGTGATAAGCAAAGCATTCTTGAAAAAGTGAAAAAACTGGGATACGAGGTGATTGAACTCGATTCTGACGGAAAGAAGATCGACAAGAGAGCTTTCTGATAAACAAAGTCTTAGCATAAAACCGCCCCGTTCACTGGAACAGTTGAACGGGGCGGTTTTATTTTTTATCAAATCCTTGACATACGAGAGTTAGGTGTTCCGCAATTTTTTGTTGTAGCTTAGGTAATAGCTTTCGTCCTGGATAGCCTTTTTCTTAAATCATATTGCTTATTTTAAAAACCTTGACCATGAAACCTGTTTACTTATTGGCTTTATTTACTGTCATCTCATTTAGCCTCGCTGCCCAAAAAGAATGGGGCTTTACTTATTCCGCTTCCCTGCCCCAGCATGAAATGAAAAAGAACATCAACACCACTCACAGCCTGAATGCATTTGTCATGTCCAACTTCAAAGGATCAAAGAAACTTTCCTGGGGTGTTGAAATTGGCTTTGGACAGTATGCTTTCTTTACCAAAGAGCAGGACATTCGTTTTCCTGATGGATCGGGAATTAAAACTGATGTTTCTTATAGCAGTAATGTGGTGAATGCGGGATTGCTTGGCCGCTATAATTTCTTTAAGGAAGCAAAAAAAGGGATAAGTCCTTATTTCACCGCAAAATTGGGCTATGCCAATTTTTTCAGCAAAGTGTATGTGCATGACCCCGAAGATGAAGATGATTGCAAACCGCTGGATAAAAAAACTCCGATCAAAGATCATAGCTTCTTCGCTTCTTATGGTGCGGGTCTTCAAATTGATGTGAGTGGCAAACAAAGACCAAAAGGAACCTGGCTGGATATTTCCGTGAGCCAGATACATGGAACCAAGCTGGATTATATTAATGTAAAAGATATCAAGGACCATGTTCACAATGATCCGAATAATCCAACGCCTCCAACATCTGATAAAAGCACTCCTTTAACGATCAAGTTTGTGAATGTGGCCACGCAAACCATTCATGAACATCAACTGGCTGAAGTGTATAATAGTCCTTTCAGAGCGCTGCAGATAAAAGCAGGGATAGTGTGGCGGCTGGATTTATGAGATTAGTTTTTTGACCCAAGCCGCTGTTTTCTTGCTTAGTTCAAAAATCTCCGCATATAGAATTTTATTACAGCACTATCGGGCTTATCAGAAATTGGATTTTCTGGAGATACCCCTGTGATTGAGTGGATCGCCTTCATACGAAGAGAATAGACTGTTCTTCCATAGGAGGATCGTTTGTGAGATATTCTTGGATCGTCAGCGTTCGCTAATAAGTATTTTACCATTGAAGTATCTTTCCATTTTTTAACAATGCTGGTAGCTTTAATAATGCTATCTCTATCATTTCCCTGTAAAGTCCGGAAATATCTTTCTTGCTATACCGGTTATTCGAACAAGAAGATAAGATCACTATGCATGCAAAAAAGAAAATAGCTTTCATGACAAATCCGTTTTACCGGTAAGAACGAATGTGGTAGATTTTTAGTTCGTTCGGTCATTAAAGGATGTATTGATCTATTTCGTTGCTGGTGAAAACACCAAACTCGACGTCAATAAAACGATAATATTCTGTGTTTTTACCTTGGTCTTGCATAATATGTGATATTATATTTATGACGATTAATTAATCAAGCTCCTATGATAACTATTGAAAGAAGTCGTGCTACGGTTTATTGGTAAAATCGGCAGATGCTGCTGATAAGGAGAGCATTTGCTTGACAAAAAAAAATGGTAGGCTGGAAAGGGGAGGGCGTTGAACTATAACTACTAAAGAGGGACAAGTAAAATGGATTAAAGGATAGAAAGACTACAGGCGGCTATCAGTGGAAATATGTGTAACAACATTGAGAATCAGCGTATTTTTAAAATAGATTGCTTTTAAAGTTAATAGAGTTAAAATATTATGCAAAATACAGCGTTCCCATATTACCTTTGCACTATATTTGAAGCAAGTATTTCAAATCCGACGCCAGTAGGCTGGCATAAATTTTCACCGCTGTGGGTCTGTGTATAACGGGCAAACGGCGGTTTTTTATTTAACTTAATCAGATGTCAACAAACAAAGTTGCTATCCTTATTGATGGAGGATTCTTTCTCCAAAGGTTCAAAGCTAATAAAGGTTCATCTCCCAGAATTGGAGATATGCAGCCTTTCATAGACGATGTTATGAAAAAGGTCAGTGCTATTAATCCATCTACAACTAATATACTTTTCAGAAGCTATTATTATGACTGCAGGCCAAATGGAGATACTAAAAACGACCCCAAAGGAACCGCCGTTGACTTTTCAAAGCACCCGCAATTCTATGCAGCCAACGCCTTTCATGGCGACTTGAAAACCTTTCCACAATTAGCATTAAGGTTAGGAGAGTTATCGTTTGACGGATGGAAAATTGATCCAAAAAACCCATCTGGATATATTCCTGACTTTAAACAAAAATCTGTTGATATAAAATTAGGGCTGGATATTGCATGGATTGCTGGCAAAAGAATAGTTGACAAACTTGTATTAGTGGCTGGGGATAGCGATTTCGTAGCCCCTATGAAATTTGCCAGGAGAGAGGGTTTGTTAGTCTACCTCTATCCAATGGGACAAGCGAACATTAAGATAATTCTTAAAGAGCACGCAGATGTTATTTTAACTTAGGATCATGGCATCTAAAAAAAAGACAGCCAAGAAAAAGGGCAAATACGATATTACAGTTAAGAGCAATCTTACACCCGATAAACTGTTTAAACTCGTTATAAATATTCCTGTTAAAAAGAAGAAGAAATAATGGCCGATCTCCCCGAACCATTAGAGCATCAAATTTTAGATATTCTCTATACCAAAACATCATTTTACATATCTGGTCATAACGAAGCAGGGAAAACCATCCCCCTTTATAAACGCAGTTATGAATCATCTTACTTGAATTTCGGCACACTAGTAGACATTCTAAATAACCCGGGAAAATATACATGGGATATTATAAAGGGAGAAAGGCAAACTGAACTTAACTGGCTTCAAAAAAAAGTTACATTTAGAGAAGAAATAGTAATATCAAAATATTCTTTCGTTCAAGTTTCGGAGGCGTTAGAGATATTAGTGCAAAACGACCATGTAAAAGACGATTCAAACCTGAATGTTTTCAATCCATCCGGGTATAGGTGTATTCAATTAAAATTAGAAGGAGCAATAGCATTTAGAAATGAATTCTATTTAAAAAAGAAATTGAGGGAGTCTCTCGAAGTATCTGTACCAAAATCAACTATCAACACTAATAATTGGATGATAGGGCTCACCATTATAATTGCCCTGTCTACAATTATTGACTTAGTATGTGACGCATCTAATTGTACCGTAAAAACAGATAAATCCAAGCAGCAATATTCCCCAACACAGCAAAAACAACCCCAAAGAAGCCTGTGAAATGAAACACAGATCACACCGATAATCATAACTGGTTCGATCTTTTGTCGCCTACTGAAACTCTGAAAAAAACAAAAACTATACAAACTTTCCAACAGCATTAAAAAATCCGTGCTCATCCTCTTGATCTGTGTCATCCATATTCTTTAGGGCGCAACAGCGATCGGGACAAAGTCCATTATATTACTTAACTAAAATAGTCCCGCCATAGTGCGGGACTATTTTTTATTTCACCAAACCAAAACCCCTGACTTAAGCAGGCAGACTCTATATAATAAATTGGTTGCGTTAATTAGACAACATCAATTTCTGTTCTGCTGCTTCCGGAAAGGAACTCCCATCCAAACTTTTTTCCCCTGCAACCTCCGCACAAAAAACATAATGCCTACAAATATGAAAAACAGGGGTCCCAGGAAACCTAACAGGGCAATGAATTTTGTTCCATAAAATCTTTCCATCGGTCTTTTCAGCCTTTCAGCGATGAGATACATACTCGGTACCATCATGAGTGTCAGGAAGAAAGAGAAGATCAGGCCAAAGATGATCGTCCAACTCAACGGACCCCAGAACACCACGCTATCACCGCCAAAGAAAATATTTGGCCTCAACTCGCTGAACAGGCCAGCAAAATCAATATTGAACCCAACGGCCA
>DASVNY010000570.1:0-4887 GCA_036383615.1 Chitinophagaceae bacterium | reverse complement strand
TGGCGCCATTAAGCGTGGCCCATTGCAATAATTGTTCTGTTGTGATAGATGAAAACTGCTCCCGTAATAATTTCATTTCCGACAAAATGCTTAACTGCTGATTTTCTTTGGCCACGAGTCTTCTATCATAAAATTTCTCAGTGATGTCTGGGCCAGCAGCATCCGCTCAGAAGCTTCACAGGGAAAGGAGACTCGGCGAGGAAGAAAACTATGGGCAAGTGGGAATCTCATTCCATTGCTGCATTTTAGCCTGTCTATTGAATATACAGTCTGGAACTGTAATATCTGTATACTCAAAAACAGATGGAGAATTCGGCAAAATTTTGATAAAAATCTTTCTCCCAATCGCCATATCATAGCTCCAGCTAGGCTTAAATCCTACTGTATATTTTTTATCATTATAGCCGTAATGTATATGCACCATGACCCCACTTCTACCAACAGTCACAGTATCTATTATACCGATTATATAAATTCCATTTTTGGAAATGAAACAAGATCTCGCGATACCAAGAAATCCTACAAAAATCATAAGAATTAAACCAGCATATAAGTATTTAATATTTAAATTCTGCTTTTCCATAATTAATTGTCCTCTTTCTTCCTGCGACGAGTCTCGCTCAACACGCCATGCTATTTGAGATATTACAAAGCGGACTCGTCGCTGAGCAATATCGATTGAAATTATTTGTCGCCGAGTCGGGCCGCTATATTCTTCCGAGTTGCAAATGCTGCTGGGCCCAGACATCGGCTCAGAAGCGTTAAATGATACGGGTCACAACAGACAGTTCTTTATTACTCACAATCACTCCCGGCCGTTTCCCTTTCTCAAAACTTCCCAGCTGTTTATCCATCTGCAAAGCCTTGGCGCCATTGAGTGTGGCCCATTGCAATAATTGTTCTATTGGAATGGATGAAAAACTTTCTTGTAATAATTTCATTTCAGCCAAAATACTCAACTGATGATTAGAAGCAAGACTATCCGTTCCGAGAACAATAGCACAATCATGTTTCATCAACAGGTCAACAGGTGGCAACTGGCGGCTGATATATTCGTTGGCATGCGGGCAAAGACACCAATATATTCTTTGACCTGTTTGTTTTGCAAACACTACATCATCTTCAGATGTATGCACATTATGCACAAGTATTAATGATTGCTGCGGAAGAATTTTTGGCAAATACGTTTGCAGGCTGCTCTTGCCCGATGGCTGAAAGAATGAAACATCAATATTCATCTTTTCATAAAGCCTGGTTAACTCACCTTTCTTTTCGATGAACCATTCATTCTCTGCTGCCATTTCCTGGTTGTGAATGGTAAGCAAATGATTGCCCGGGAAATGAATGATCTTTTGCCATAACTCATCAGCAACAGAATAAGGAGCATGCGGCACGATAGAGTTTGACTCTACAGGGATAGAATAGTATTGTGCGTATTCCTTGAAAAAATCAACACTGCGTTGAAACCGTTCTGTCACAACCGATGGATGAACCCCACTCGCTTCAATAAAGTTGTGATACCATATGCGCCCCTTTATTTTTTGCGGAATTGTCAGCGCATTATTACCAATATCTCCCACTGCCACGATGCCATTATTCAGCATTTCCTCTTCCGCCTTTTCAATAGCCTGCAATATTTGCTCTTCAGGAAAATGCCTTTCTGTAACAACCTTCAACACAAAATCAACCAGCCCGGTTCCTTCAGGTATCAATCCTTTCAAATGACTCAGTTCAAGATGACAATGACAATTAATAAAACCAGGGGAGAGTATGCCTTCAAATGTTTGAATGTCCTCACCCGCTTCATTGATAGTTACGATATCTTCAATCGTTCCATCTTCGGTTGTAACCAACACATGCTGATCATCCAGTAAACGATACCCGTCAAAAAGTTGATCCGCCCTGAATTTCCGGTAGCTCATGACCATAAAATTCGGGAAAAACATTCTTCACTCCCAAAACAGGACACGGATGACCAGATTGAACGGATAAACACAGATTTTTTTTGACTGGGCCTAACTGACTATTGGTTTATTCGTGTAAATCCCTTTGATCCGGTCATCCGTGTTCATCTTCGCAGGTTGTTTTAATGTGTCTAACCTGACGGGTTGAGCCTCACGGCTCATAGCTCACAGCTCGCAGCTTCTTCTTAAATTTGCCGCCCGAGAATAAATACACATGCTTGACAGATTAGAAGCCATAAAAGCCCGGTTTGACCAGTTGGGAGTAGCATTGACCAATCCCGAGATCGTTGGCAACAACAAGAAGTTTGCTGAAACAAGCAAGGAATACCGCAGTCTTGAAAAAATTGTGACCGCCTATAACGATTACAGGAAAATTCTCGACGACATCGACTTTTATAAAGAAGCGCTGAATGGCTCCGATGAAGAAATGAGAGAACTGGCAAAAGAAGAAGCGCCGGCGCTGGATGAGCAGAAAGAAAAAATGGAATCATTTATCCGGCAACTGCTCATACCAAAAGATCCGCAGGATGAAAAGAATGCGATACTGGAGATCAGGGCCGGCACCGGTGGCGATGAAGCAAGCCTTTTTGCAGGTGACCTGTTAAGAATGTATATCCGCTATTGCGAAAGACGCGGATGGAAAACAGCAGTGCTCAGCGAAAATGAAGGAACAGTCGGCGGTTATAAAGAAGTGCAACTGGAAGTAACTGGTGATGATGTGTACGGCATATTGAAATTTGAAAGCGGCGTGCATCGTGTGCAGCGGGTGCCTGATACCGAAGCCTCGGGAAGGGTGCATACTTCAGCTGCAACAGTAGCCGTGATGCCCGAAGCTGAAGAAGTGGATTTTGAACTGAACCCAGCCGATGTAAAAATGGAAACTGCAAGAAGTGGTGGCGCCGGCGGGCAGAACGTAAACAAAGTGGAAACAAAGGTTATGCTTACGCATATCCCTACCGGCACAGTTGTGGTTTGCCAAACAGAACGTTCACAGCTGGGTAATAGAGAAAAAGCGATGCAGATGCTGCGAACCAAATTGTATGAAGAACAGGTAAGAAAGCAGGAAGAAGAAATATCACGTCATCGAAAAAGTTTGGTAAGCACCGGCGACCGTAGCGCCAAGATCAGGACCTATAATTTTCCGCAGGGCCGTGTTACAGATCATCGGATTGGTCTCACCCTATATAATCTTGATGCAGTGCTTAATGGCGAGATACAGGAACTGATCGAAGCATTACAGTTTGCGGAGAATTCCGAAAAACTGGCAAAGCAAAATTAATTTTTCCTGAACACGCACATGAGTGGCGCTAATTACAACTACCTTTAGTTGACAAAAACCTACTCTTATGTTTGATCAACTTCTCGACCTCGTAAAGAAACATGCAGGTGATGCGATTGTCAAAAATCCTGCGATCCCCAACGAAAGAAATGATGAAGCCATCGAAGATGCATCTTCTTCAATCAGCAATGGCTTACAGGGCATGTTATCGCAAGGCGGTTTAAAAGATGTATTAAAGATGTTTGGCGGCCAGGGCAACGATACCAATGCAATAAGCAATGGAATATCCGGAGGTTTTATTCAAAACCTTATGGACAAATTTGGAATGAAGGAAGAAGAAGCCGGCAATGTTGCGAACCAGGTTGTTCCAGGTGTGCTTAATGATATGGTTAAGAAAACAAACGATCCCAACGATAACAGCTTTGACATACAGGGCATTTTTAATAACCTCAGCAGCGGGCAAACTTCTGGCTTGAATCTTCAAAGCCTGCTGAATAAAGTAAAATCAGGGAAGCTTGACCTTGACGGCGATGGTGATACCGATCTCCAGGACCTCATGCATGTGTTGAAAGGTAATACAGGCGGATTAATGGATAAGGTGAAAGGTCTTTTTAACTGATAGTCAGCCATCCTCACAGTTCTCATCAGTTTTTAATGGGCTGATCAACCATTAAATGCAGATATCTTAAGAATTTTGGTCTGATTTATGTAATACTCTAAACGGAGTCATCCAATTTACAGTTAGTTCTTTGTCAGATGCTGTTAGTATAAGTATTGAAAACGTTTGCGTGTGTCATTGAAATGTACGTGGAAGTTTTACGAACAACCGTTTTCGGAGAAATACTTTTATAATGACCTTTAAACTTTCGTTAACAGCAGACATCACACTAATGGCAGTAAATTTGCGTTATACAATTACAGATCTTATTATAAAAGCAGTCAATTTTCTCATAAGCAGTTAGTTTTGGTTGCGACCCCTGTTTCTACAGGGGTCTATTTTTTTATATACCTGCTTACACTAAATATCCATCCTGCTAAACATCCAATGATATCCGCGATAATATCTCCTGTATCAAATGATCGGTTCTTTACAAAGTTCAGCTGTATAAATTCTATTGCTATCCCATAGCCAATAAAAAGAACAGTAATAAGAACAAAGAAATTTTTCAGCTTAGGGTGTTGTTTAAAAAGATCAAGCATTACCCAACACCATAGTGCAACGAGGATAGTAAACATTCCTATATGCACCCATTTATCGAACCAGATTTTATCCAACCAGTTTTCTTTGGGAAATGCAGAACCCGGCAGGGTCAGTAATACTGTGAAGAGCATTAAAAAGAAAATGGCATACGCCAATGAGGCTCCGGGTTTCTTCAAGTGCTTATTTTTTGCAATGATAAGAGAACTTGAGTAAGCAAAAAAAGAGAGGGCCCCGGAAGAGGCCCTCGTTTAACCAACTATAGAACCAAAACTACTATAGCAATAGCTCTGATTCAAATACGGTATCCCCAACCGGTCAGATTGGGTTTTTTAAAAAAATAATTACAACTTGATCTTGGTGTCTCCCATTGACTGAAGCTGCTCCAGGTTGGGACCACCGGTGTTACCCTTGGTTTCGACTGTGATAGCGAAAGCATCGGCTTT
>DASVNY010000569.1:0-2850 GCA_036383615.1 Chitinophagaceae bacterium | reverse complement strand
ATTTATTACGTTAACAATACTATTCATCGCAGGAGTGAAAAGATACAGGCGTCATTATCGGATCTTACTACCAATGCCCAGGAATCTTATTCGGGCATCAGGGTAATAAAATCATTTGTGCAGGAAAAAGCGATGCTCGGTTTTTTTCAAAAGAATAGCGAAGAATATCGCAAAAATGCAATTGGATTAGCGAAGGTTGAAGCGATTTATTTTCCTTCTATTACTTTATTGATCGGGTTGAGTACATTATTTACCATCATGATCGGGGGATTGTATTATATCAACGGAGGCCACAATGTAGGTATCGATACCATTGTTGAGTTTGTCATGTATATTAATATGCTCACCTTTCCTGTGAGTGCGATTGGGCTTACAGCAAGTATGATCCAGCGGGCATCAGCTTCGCAAAAAAGAATTAATGAGTTTTTACAAACTACAACAACGATCAATGAGCCTGTAGTTCCTGTAGGTATTAAACTACAGGGTGATATTAGCTTCTCGCATGTTGATTTCACATACGATCATACAGGTATAAGGGCGTTGAAAAATTTTGACCTGGAGATCAAAAAAGGAGAGAAGCTGGCCATTGTTGGTCGAACAGGAAGCGGTAAATCAACCGTAGCGCAATTATTATTGAGGATGTATGATGTGACAAACGGAAAGATCGAATTTGATGGAGTTTCTATTCAAAATATTAGTGTTAGTCAATTAAGGGAGCAAATAAGTTATGTGCCGCAGGATGTGTTTTTGTTTAGTGATACCGTTGCAAATAATATTGCTTTTGGTGTAGAAAAATCAAGTGCCGAAGCTATTGAAAGAGCGGCTACGCAGGCCAGTGTTCATAGGGAAATAATGGGTTTTTCGGAAAAATACGAAACCATGATCGGCGAAAGAGGAGTGACATTAAGTGGTGGTCAAAAGCAACGGATATCTATTGCCAGGGCATTATTAAAACAACCCAATTTGGTGATCTTCGATGATTGTCTCAGTGCCGTAGATGCAAAGACCGAAAAGGAGATCATCAGCAACCTGAATGACTATTTACAGGACAAAACCGCCATCATTATCACCCATCGTATATTTTCGCTTTTCAATTTTGATAAGATAGTTGTGCTGGAAGACGGGGAGATTGTTGAGCAGGGCACCCATGCCCAGTTGCTTTCAATACCTGATGGATATTATGCCGGGTTATATGCACGTCAACAGGAACAGGACAAAGAGGCAAGGGCCTGAAAATTGACTACAACAAAGTTTTTTCCGGGGATTTGGCTGTTTCAAAAACATCTCTATATTTGTGACTTCCAAAACCTAAAGAGATTTTTAAACTGCAAAACTTACTACTGTGGCGTACGAGAACAACGACAAGAAAATGGAGAGCATCTACAGCAAGAGGATACGTGCTGGTAAAAGAAGAACTTATTTCTTTGATGTTAGAGCAACCCGTGGCAATGATTATTATCTAACCATTACCGAAAGCCGCAAACGTTTCGATGATAATGGTTATGACAGGCACAAGATCTTTTTGTATAAAGAAGACTTCAACAAATTCATCAAAGCGTTGAATGAAGCGGTTGATTATGTAAAAACAGAATTGATGCCTGATTTTGATTTTGACGCATTCAATCATGATGAAGTTCCTGAAGAAATGAATGGCGCAGAATCAACAGTTGCACAAGTAGAGAATGTAGAAGTAAAAGCAGCACCTGTTAGTCCTGTTGCTGAAGCTGATAGTAATACCGGCAGCAATGAGGAAGTAGATAAATGGTAACCCAAACCAACTGCTGATCATAAAGTAGTGATGCCTCCTTTACGGAGGCATTATTATTTCTGGCCGGGAATGAGTGGTCTCTTTCTTAAACCAGGGTTGGGCATTGTTTCTTCAGTCTTTCCCTGCCATGCATTAGGTATTCCATTTTGTAAGCTGATGTTGGGCACCACGCAAGGCATATTATCCTGCGGAAGAATATACACTGCATTTCCATTAGGCAGCATATGTGAAAGAACAGCTTGCTGTTCGGGATGCTGAAGCGGTAAAACAAATGGCTTGGTTTTTAGCAACGGATTTTCCGGGGAATAATTCGGATTTGATTGCTCTCTTTTCTTTTTCAGATAATCTTCGGCATTGAATAGTTGTTTATCCTGTGCAGTGGCACAAGTGGCAGAAAAGATAGCGGCGATAAAGAAGATCTTCTTCATGTCGGTTGGGTTAAGGCTATCTGAAGATAAAACTATTTTCTCATTTTCTTGTACGCGTTGATCAGGCCATTCGTGGATGAATCATGCGTTCTCACAGGCGCTGCGTTTTGTAATTCGGGCAATATTTTATTAGCTAATTGTTTACCCAATTCAACACCCCATTGATCAAAACTGAAAATATTCCAGATCACCCCTTGCGTAAATATTTTGTGCTCATACAGGGCGATCAACTGACCCAATGTGTGCGGCGTTATCTTCTTAATAAGAAATGAATTGGTAGGTTTATTACCCGGGAACACTTTATATGGAAGCAGCTTTGCTATTTCTTCATTATTCAATCCCGCTTTCTCCAGTTCTTTCTCTGCTTCTTCTTCCGTTTTTCCATTCATCAAGGCTTCTGTTTGCGCAAAGAAATTACTCAGCAATTTGGGATGATGATCGCCGATAGGATTATGACTCTGTGCCGGTGCAATAAAATCGCAGGGTATCAATGCTGTTCCCTGGTGAATGAGCTGGTAAAAAGCATGCTGACCATTGGTGCCGGGTTCACCCCAGATCACAGGACCGGTAGGGTAAGTCACCCTTTCTCCATTTCTGTCGATCGACTTACCATTGCTTTCCATATTTCCCTGTTGAAAATATGCAGGAAAGCGG
>DASVNY010000568.1:0-3295 GCA_036383615.1 Chitinophagaceae bacterium | reverse complement strand
AAAATATACCTGCGAGGAGACCTGAGGTCAATACTGACAAAAGAATTGCAGATAGCCTGAACCGTGTTATCGACTCACTTGAAATGGTGATCCAAAAATCGCTGGTGAAAAAGAAAAAAGGAAAAGATGAGGCATTTGAGGAAGAAAGTGAAAGTGCGTTTGACCATTCACCATCCACTATTGACGATAAGGATTTCGCAGATGATGATCCCCCCTCCGGCCCGGTAGATGCAGGCACTGATCTTGTGTTGCGGAATATGAGCAATGGGCAAGAAAAGACCTTTACCAATGTGCTTGAATATTATTTTAGTGAGAAGGGTGGAAAGCTTTTGATCGAGCAGGCTAAAAACCCTAAAGACTCATTAAGCAGGCTTTCTGTTCTATTGGTTGATCTCAGTAAAGGAACCACGAAAACATTAAGCAAAAGCGGGAATGATTTCAAGAGTTTTAGTTTTTCTGAAGATGGTTCACAGGTAGCTTATCTCGCGGAAAGAGACGCCAAACCAAAGGACCTGCAGAAATTTTATCGCTTGTGGTATTATAAAGATGGAATGGATACTGCTGTGTTGCTGGCAGATAAGAATGCCGTTGGTATGAAACTGGGGATGACAGTAAGTGAGTTTGGAAATATCAGTTTTAGCAAGAGTGGAAAGAGATTGTTTTTTGGTGTGGCCCCGATACAACCACCAAGAGATACAACAATCATTGATATCGATATGCCAAAGCTTGATATCTGGCATTACAACGATGATTATTTACAAACCGTGCAAACCTATCCGGCAAGATTAAGGATGGCGCAGCAGGAAAATTTTATGGCCGTGTATGATCTCGGTGCAGGAACCTTAAAGCAACTTGGCAGCAAAGAAATGCCGCAGGTATTACAAACCAACGAAGGTGATGGAGATAATTTTATAGGAGTGACCGATTTTGGTAAGCGTATCGAAAGCCAATGGCTGGGCGGTACGCTAAAGGATATTTACTCGATCAATGTGGCTACAGGTGAAAGGAAGTTGGTAAAAGAAAAGCTGTTGGGGCAGGTTTATCCATCGCCAACGGGTAAATACCTGATGTGGTATGATCGTAAGGCAAAGCATTATTTCGTATGGGATGGAAAAACACCAAGAAATATCTCTGAAAAAATAAAAACAGCACTCTGGAATGAAGACAGCCAGGTGCCGGATGAGCCGGGGCCTTATGGTGTGATGCGGTGGTTAGAGAATGATGAGGTAGTGTTCGTGTATGATCGTTATTCAGTTTGGAAACTTGACCCGGAAGCCAAACAGAAACCATCAGAATTTATTGGAGATAGAATTAATAAGGTACAGTATCGATACAATTCTGTTGACCCTGAAGAGAGATTTATTTCCTCCAGTCAAACACTTGTTTTTAAGACTTTCAATGAAGCGAATAAAAAGTCCGGATTGTTAGAGTATCAATGGAGCCCGACAGGTTATACCAAAATGCCTATTAGTATGGACTCAGCAGTGGCTATTGAGCAAGTAATGAAAGCGAAGCGCAGTGAAGAATATTTGTATAGTAAAGAAACTTTTCAACGTTCACCTGATATTTATATCGGTTACGTATTACAGGCTCTTGCTCCGGCGGACGCTTCAACACCTCAAAAGACGACTCAATTCGTTCTTAGCGGAACTAAACTATCGCATATCAATGCACAACAGTCAAATTATTTGTGGGGCACCTCCGAATTATTTACATGGAAAGCTTATAATGGCAAAGAGGCAACAGGGATTGTTTACAAACCTGAGAATTTCGATCCAAAGAAGAAATACCCGATGATCGTTTATTTCTATGAAAAGCTTAGCCAGGGCTTAAATGATTATAAAGACCCCGCACCGATTCGCAGTGCTGTGAATGTGCCTTACTTTGTGAGCAATGGGTATATCATTTTTATGCCGGATATAAATTACACAACAGGTCACCCGGGTAAGAATGCGTACGACTATATCGTTAGCGGTGCAAGAGCATTGGTAAAAAAAGGTTGGGTGGATAGTACCAACATGGCTTTGCAGGGTCATAGCTGGGGAGGTTACCAGGCAGCACAAGTGGCAACGATGACTAAAATGTTTAAAGCAATCTGGGCCGGAGCTCCGGTAGCTAATATGACAAGTGCTTATGGTGGTATTCGCTGGGAGAGTGGTGTGAGCCGCCAGTTCCAGTATGAAAAAACACAAAGCCGTATTGGAGCAACGTTATGGGAGAAGCCACAATTATATATCGAGAACTCACCGCTGTTTCATTTGAATAAAGTGACAGCACCAATGGTCATCATGGCTAATGATGCTGATGGCGCCGTTCCCTGGTACCAGGGCATCGAATTATTCTCGGGCCTGAGAAGATTAGGAAAGAAAGTATGGATGTTCAACTATAATGGGCAGGGTCATGGCCTGACGCAGCGCCAGGATATGAGAGACTACCAGATCCGTATGCAGCAATTCTTCGACTGGATATTAAAAGGAGAAAAGCCTGCCAAGTGGATCACGGAAGGGGTGCCGGCGGTGAAGAAGGGGAAAGAGTGGGGATTAGAAATTGTTGATTAGTTTATTGGTTAATTGGTTTATTAGGGTTTGACACGAGTTAACTAATAAACTAATTAACCAATTTACCTCTAAGCCGCTTGCACCGAAATAAATTTCACCAGGCTTCTTTTTGCGATGGGTAATAATGTTTCATCAACGGGGTAGCTTAATTCTGTTTCGATGGAGTAAACGGCAGGATTTGGAAGATCCTTTCTATACCGGATCAGTTCCGCCTTGATATGTTCGTATGTATTGCTGATGCTTCGATAGCGATAGTCTATAAAGGAAGTTCTTATGCTCCGGTATTTTTCATCATGCTTTTCAAAAATGGATAAGCGATAATGATACACATGGGTGTCATACATGTGACGGGTGCTTAAAAAGAAATAACCTTCCTGTGTATCCAATGGGATGATACCAACAGGATTGATGTTGATGCTTTCTTCTACGAATTCATAAATTTCGGCGCCACTGCGGATGGTACTTTTGATCTTGCCGGCTGAGAACTGGATGATATCTTCCAACTGTTGCATCAGCTCATCGTCTTCTATCATTTGTTCATATAGCAACTGCAACTTTTCAAGCTGGATACCGGTTAGCTTTTTGGGGAAATGCTCCTGCAGGTACTTTTTATTTTCCCTGAACGCGACAATATTATTATAGTGAAAAACAACATCCGCCAGTTGCGGATAGAGCTTGTTTTCGTTGAAGTAGCGGTTCACTTCCTGGAGGTAGGCGAGCAGGGTGTACTTCTTTAG
>DASVNY010000567.1:0-1575 GCA_036383615.1 Chitinophagaceae bacterium | reverse complement strand
ACACAACTGGGTAAACTCTTCAGTGTTTTTGTTTTACCTGCAGGTATTTTGCATTATTGCTTTTGTATTAGGAGGCTGCTACAGCTTGTATACGATGAGATACAAGGGCAAACCGAAGGTAGAGGTGCCTGAAAATACTTTATACAGTCCCAAGTATAAATAGCGGATAAAAATTTTGCAGACAGCACAGGTTATTTATCTTTGCGGTCCTGTAAAAAAGTTCTTTATGATATCCGCTTATGCGGACAAAAAACTGCGGAAGTAGCTCATTTGGTAGAGCACGACCTTGCCAAGGTCGGGGTGGCCGGTTCGAGCCCGGTCTTCCGCTCTGAGAGTCCAAACCTTGTGTTTGGATTTTTTTTTCCTGTCACCCTGGTGGCGGAACAGGTAGACGCGCAGGACTTAAAATCCTGTTGCCCGCAACGGCAGTACGGGTTCGATTCCCGTCCCCGGTACACGCTTTATAGCAAAAAGGCCATCTCGATAAGAGATGGCCTTTTTTAGCTTAATCAGAAAGGCCATGAAGTATTTCCGTAGAATTAAATTGATCTTGCTGCTGGGGGCAATGTTGGCAATTGTTATTCCCGGCTGGATATTATACATTGACAGAGGGCATGCCTACACCACTGCTGAAGAATTTCTGTCGGGAAAGAAATTGTCGTCCAATAAGGTGAGTATAACCGGAAATGCACTGTTCGATCAATCCTGCCGCATTGTTGAATACTCCAGCGACACAATATATAATGTCTCCTATTATATCCCATTAGTTGATTCAAACTGGACTCCTGATAAACCCATCCGAATACTTATAAAGTACGAATCGGGAAAGATGGCTTTTGACGAAGGGTTCAAAGATTCAGTGGCAAAAATGGACAAAGTGATCGATTCGTTATCGAAACTTGTATCAAATCGTCATTCCTTTTCCGGTCAACATGTAATAAATTTACTATCATGGTTTGATCCCTCTGTCGAACCAGAAACGCAAAAGTGCCTGGAGGATAAAAATCATATAAAAATTGACCTGGATAAGATCATCATATTCAGTGTGAATGAAAAGTCTTCCTTGTCGGGGATGCTTATTGTTACTGTCTTTGCGTTGGCTATAGCTATTATGTTGTATTTGTATTTTAAAAAAAGCCCTGAGAATAGAAGCAAAGTTATCCCTGGACAAAATGCATTGTAACGCTAAAAATAATAGCCTCAACATCGGCATTATAGAAACCTGCGCCATTCAAGCAATTGCATTCCACAATATAATATCTATCCCCACACTGACAAATATCCATAACGAAAGTATCATGAGGTGTATATTCCTCGCATCTCGTCTCTGCGTATCGTATTACTTCTTCCGGACAGCCTCTGCTTTTCTTGAGTTTAAAGTATTCCCTGTATTGGGATGCCGCAATCACTTTCTTTTTTGTAATCCATAATCTCCACTCCCTTGCAACATTGTATGGCTCGGATACTATGATCTTAGTTTCCAGTGAAAGATCGGTATTTTCTATGGTTTTCAACTTTTCAAACCAGTTTCTTAATTCGTCATAACTTATCACCTCTCCAGCAAAGGATTTACCG
>DASVNY010000566.1:0-3080 GCA_036383615.1 Chitinophagaceae bacterium | reverse complement strand
TGACCAGTCATTTCTATTGGACAACTCCAAAAAAAATTTGTTTTGATAAGCCAGTTGCACATTGGCAAAAAGCGATTGTATTTGTTTGCGGAAAGCGCTGTTTTGAATAATGATCGTATTCCTGTCCAATGCTGATTCAAGAAATACATTGGCTACCGTTGGCTGCCCGTCGGTAGAAAGCGTTTTACCCCGCTGCTGTTGAATTGATGCTCCTGCAGTAAAATCCAATACAAGATCATAACGGATTGTTTTCTTGCCGGTCACCAAAAGATCGCCATACAAAGTGGTGTTGTTGGTCCTGCTTTGATTGTAGCGACCATTAAAATAAGATAAGGTAGGTTGAGTGGAAGCGTGAATGCGGCGATGATTCTCCGCGCTAAAATTGCTGATATTGCCTCTTGCCTGGATACTGATCGAGGATGCCAATTCATACTTTAGCAAAGCAGAAGCATACATGGTCTGGTTACGGTTATCAATAGCATTTCGGTTCACGATCCAATAAGGATTTTGCTGATAGTCCTGGCCTAACCACCCACCACCATTGGCCTGGTTTTTATCATAATGAATATTCCACCAGTTTTGAGCATAGAGATATCGTGATGGTGAAAAATATTCATACTCCTTATAGTTGCTAAAATCCAATCCCCTTGGAAATAAATATAAACCGGTGAGCGGATTAAAATAAACACCCGGCATGGGCCTGTTGTGAATGTTTTGAATGGAGCCAAGGAGATTGGCATCCAGCGTAAGCTTATCATTCAGCAGTTTTGCATTCTGGTGAAAATTGAGTGTGTGCTGCGTGAGGCGGCTATCCGGTATAATGCCCTTGTTATCGGTGTTGGAATAAGAAAAATAATTCGATGAAACACTGTTGCCCGAACTGAAATTGACGCTGTTAATAAACGTAATGCCTGTTTGAAAAAAATCTTTTACATAATTTTTATCCGGTAACGTGGCTCCTTTGGCGCCCCAACTATCTTCACTACCCGGGTTAGTGGAAGTTTGAGGAGTTGACTGAGCATAATCGAATTGCAAGCTGGGAAGCAATGTTGCTCTGTCAAAACTGATACTACTTGAGAAATTGATCCTGCTCTGTCCCTGTTTTCCTTTTTTAGTACTGATAAGAATAACACCATTGCTACCAAGGCTGCCATATAAAACCGAAGCCGATGCACCTTTCAGAACATTGATACTCTCGATATCGTCGGGATTGAATGTGCTGAGGATATCACCACCATCAGGAGAGCTATTGTATAATCCTGCATCAGGACCACCAGTTGGATTGATGATAGGTATGCCATCGATCACATAGAGAGGTTGGCTGCTTCTTGTTGATTTATCACCGCGCAATACAACTCTAACGGAACCACCGGCCCCGGATGAAGTACGGTTCACCTGCATACCCGCAACTTTTCCATTAAGACTGTTCAGCACATTGGTGTTTTTTACTGTGCTCAATTCATCATTGGCAACAGCCTGCGTTGAATAGGTCAATGCGCTTGATCTTTTTGTAATTCCCAATGCGGTGGCAACAGTGATTTCCTGCAAACCCAATTCGATCAGTTTGAGTTTTATGGAAAGGGCCGTCGATTCATTGCCAACATTGAAAGTTTGCTGCTCGGTTGAATATCCAACGAAAGAAACTTCTATGGTATAAGTGCCGGGAGCAATGCCCGTAAACGCAAAACATCCGTCGGCTGTGGTTTGTGTGCCGTTATTGGTTTCTTTTATTATTACAGAGGCACCGCTAACATAATTGTTGTGCTCGTCTTTTACTACGCCGGTTATGTTTTGAAGCGAGGCAACTATCTTTTGTTCCGCTTGTATTTTTTCTTTGATGACAATGATCTTACCGGTAATAACATAGGTCAGGGGAAGGTCTTTAAGACAATGATCCAGGACCTCTTCGAGGGATGCATCTTTTACTTCGATAGTGATATTCTTGGCTTGTTTCAAAAGCTGGTTATCGTATAAAAGAGAGTAACCGCTTTGTTGCTGAATAATCGTGAAGACCTTATTTAAGGGCACATTCTTTTGTGAAATACTGAGCTTTTGGGCAAGAAGAGTCGTGCCGGTTGACAGCAGGACAAATAGCAGTAAAGCAAATCTTCTCGTGACAGCAGCAATCACAGCGCAATATCACTATTTTTTTTAATGAATACACTGAAAAAATAACAGGTAGTTATTGCATTATCACCAAACTGTTCTTTTCCAACCTGGCGTTGATGCCTATAACTTTTAAAGCTTCCACTATGTTTGAAAGTTTTACATTTCTATCAAGTGTTCCACTGTATTCTCTTTCTTTAATGGGAGCTTCGTATATCACATCCACGTCATACCAGCGTGAAACCTGGCGAAGAGCTCTTTTATCAATTTTTGGAAACCGGAAATAGCCATTTTTCCAGGAGATGACTTCTTCGGTATCGACATTTTTGATCAGTTGGAGACTATTGTCATGATCCAAAACAGCCTGTTGTCCGGGAGCCAGCAACGCAGTCTTTCCCAGCCCTGATACTTTTACTTTTCCTTCGAGCAATGTAGTTTTAATATCCTCTTCATCCGGGTATGCCATTACATTAAAATGGGTTCCCAGTACTTGTACAGAAGCTTTATTTGTTTTTACAATAAAAGGCATCGCTTCATTCTTTTCTACTTCAAAATAGGCTTCACCAGTAAGTTCCACCACCCGCTCATTGCCGGCAAATGCAGTTGGGAAACGAATAGAAGTGGCTGCGTTGAGCCATACTTTTGTTCCGTCTGATAAAATAACCTGGTATTGCCCACCTCGCGGAGTTGATAATGTGTTGTATAAAATCTCCGTACTGCTGTTTTGTGAAAAATCATAAGCGAGCTGGCCATCACTTGTTTTAAGAATTTTCGCATTCCCTTGTTTTGCCAGCAAACCTTTCCCGGCGCTGTCAAGTATGATCTCAGAGTTATCGGCCAGTTTTAGTATCGCCCTGTTGCTTGCAGGTAAAGCATCGTATTGAGGCAAAATAGCAACTTTCAAATCTGTCTCTTCCTTTTTTGAATCTCTTATCCAGAGTATTGCGCCAAGTGATATAAATATGAACAATGCT
>DASVNY010000565.1:0-6244 GCA_036383615.1 Chitinophagaceae bacterium | reverse complement strand
GCCTTGCATAGTTAAGAAAGCATCTGTTGAATAGCCAACCAGGTTTTCGCCAACAAACAATTTTCCTCCCGACCCGAAACTGGTCTGCAATGCTCCATTGGGTTGATAAAGAGCCAGTGCAATTTTGCGGGTGTTATCAGGATTGCCTGTAACATGTCCAACCACCAGGATACTGCCGTCATCCAGTATTTCAACATCTGTAGCATGCCCGTCTGTAGGAAATTGTTCAGTTCCAAAATCAGTTCTTACAAGCCCCCCGGTTCCGAAACCTGCATCCAGGGTTCCATCCGGGTTATACCGTGCCACATTAAAAAACCGTTGGCTGGAATTGGCAAAGGGCATGACATATCCTACTGCAACAATTTTTCCATCGGGCTGCAGGGCTATTGCATTTACTACCTCGGAAGTAGCACCAAAACCAATATTGGTAGTTACTATACCAGCATTACCAAATGCAGGATCAGGTCCGCCCTGCGAAAAAGAAGGGCAGTAAATAAAAAGAAACAGTGAGAACAATACTGCCGGAAGTGATCCCCAGGCTTGTAATTTTTTTCTCATAAAAGCAATTTTAAAATGAATGGTTATTTGATTTATTGATTAAGTCTTACGGGATTTAACGCTATATCCTTTTTTCCTATACGCGATCAGTTACCGGATTTCATTCAATACCCACCAGTCACCCTGGCGCACAAACGCCCATTCTTCTGCAAATTTTACAGGATGATCATTAACCTGGCCGGTATAGCCTTTGATCAATGCTATGAACTTGTCGGGCCTGTTATTTTTACCCGGTTTCACTTCAATTATTACTAATTCCTTAATAATTGTATTCATTGATCGGCTTTCAAGTGTTCTGTTATTTAATCTCCAGCTTTGCAGGAAGGTTTCATAACAAAAGCTTGTGAGGTTTTTTCGTAAGGATTCCACATCGCCATTTTTCAATGCTTTTTGAACTTTATAGAAGGTGCTCTTTGCCTGTTCTATCATACTTCCATGATCCCATATTCTGTCCTTTTGTGCAAGATGGCTCAGTTTAGCACCAGCGATAGAAATCTTAAAACTTGTCCAGGATAGTTTCATCAATTTTTGAAGATAGCTGTGTTGCTGGTTGCTAAAAACCAACAATGGATTTGCGGTTGAGTTGCTTTCATCTATGGAACGCTGTTGAGAGAAGAAATTATACTGCGCATAACTGTATCCGGCAGGTTTTGAAATTTGAATGGCGCATATTTATTGATAACCGGCAGAACGTTCTAAAAAGGGTGAATGGCGATATGTTTTTTAAACGCAAGCCATTAACTTTAGAGAGGCATATATCATCATGCGTTTTTGCTTATACACGTTTTCGCTGCTATTAATTTCTATTCATCTTTTTTCCCAATCCATCGATGAAAAGGATTTTATTCATTATGGGCTGAGACAAGGGCTGAGTGATAATTATGTTTCAGGTATTGCCCAGGACTCAAACGGTTATGTGTGGATAGCCACGAGGCGTGGATTAAACCGTTTTGACGGAAAAACATTCAAGCAATTTCTTCAAACGGACAAATACAATTCGATCCCCGACAACTCGATCTATTCAATGAAAATGTTGAACAACTATGATCTTGCTTTAGCTACGAACGATGGGGCACAGATCATCTCAACAAAAACACTCGAACAACTAAATCTCAATATTGCCGATGATGATAAACTCAGGTATTGGAGTAATACCTGTATGTATATCATGAATGACGCCGACGGAAATTATGGCGTATCAACTAAAACAGGATTTTATATTTTTTCTTCCTCGGGCCAACTGAAGAAAAGATATGATCGTTTTACTCGCAAAGACATCGGCGCCTGGATGACCTTTGGCTGGAAAGTTTTCAGATTACCCGATGATAATATGCTCCAGTTGAATCAAAGGGGTGTGCTGCTCTATGACAGGAAAAAAAACCTGCTATCAGACGCATCGGTGAAGTATCCCATATTCAATGTGATGAAGCAGAACAACCTTTTCTTTTTCATATCCCGTTCCGAGATCATCCATATGAACATTGAAACGAACAGCTTTGATCTCGTTGACCTGGATAAAGGCACGCTTACAGCTTTTCCTTCCTGTGTTGATCTTATACATACTATCGGGTGGCAGAGCAATCCCTCAAAAATAAATGACAGCACCTGGGCCATCAATGGCAAGTCGAAAGGATTTTTTCTTCTTACCATAAACAACTTAAAGAAAACAGTGTCCTGTTCTCCAAAGCTCTATTTCGCTGACAAATTTTGCACAATGATCTTCACTGACAGGAACGACAATTTATGGATTGGCACTAATGAAGGATTATATAAACAAAATTCGCATCCTACGTTTGTTGAAACTTTTGCACTGCCTGGCAAAGTTGTATCAGGCCTGCATATATTGAATGACAGGATCTTTGTCGGTACCGATAAAAAAGAAATACTGGTTATTGATAAATATTCAAAAAAGCTGATCCGGAGTGTTCAGTTACCTGTCATTCCCGTTCTGTCTAATTTCATACGTACTTTTCACCAGGTTCATCCAGATACCATGTGGGTGGGTACCACGGCAGGGCTCTATTGGTTAAATCTCCGGAATTATTCAACGGGCCTCATCGAGCTAAACAAGGGAGGTTCCCCCTCAAACATTTTTTTATTTTTTGGTGATAAGAAAAATAATATATGGATCTCTAACAATGAGATGAGTTCCATTTATTATCATGATGCAACCAAAAATTCATTTGTGCATATCGACAGCACGGCTCATCCTCTTTTTAAAACCAATATTGAAAGTTTCGCGGAAGACAAAGCTGGAAATATCTGGATAGGTGGCGATGCCATTGTGCGCTGGAATGCGACACTACAAAAAATTGATACGCTTATCGAACGCCTGCAAACACAGCGAAATTTTAAGAAAGGATATCATGTGATGGCTGATTCAAAAGGTGATATATGGTCAACGGCTGGTGATGATGGATTAGCAAAACTGACCGGCAACCCCATGCACCTGAGACCAAACAATCTTACACAGGAGAAAAGCTCATTCATGCTTCCGGCGCTATTCAGGGATAAAATATATGTTTATACAGCAAAAGGCGCCGGGTATTTTGATATTGCCACCTTAAAGAGCATTGCTTTCACTGAAAATGACGGCATCCCTCCCGGCATGGTATCAACTTCTTTTTTTGTTGAAGATGCAACTGATGGTTCTGTTTGGTTCGCCATCAATAATTCCATCTGCAAAATACCTGTTCACACATCAGTAAGTAATATAAAACCTCCCCTTTTAGATATTACTGCCCTATCCATCCTTAATGACACAATCCTTAATTATCCTTCACCGAAGATCAGCCTGGACCATACGCAGGGAGATATCAATATTTTTTACAGCGCCATCAATTATAATGATCCCGAGAACATGCAATTCTTTTATCGCATCAAAAACATGAAAGACAGCAGTTGGATAGATGCCGGGGATCAGCAAAATATATTACTGACCAATATTTCACCAGGGAATTATAAGATCGAACTAAAAGTAGCCGCTTATGATAATAAGTGGCCGGAACAAATAAAAGAGTTCGAGATCAGGATCAGGCCCCCGTTCTGGCGAACTCCTTTATTCTATATTTCGGTCGCTATTATATTAGCCACTATCGCGTGGCTCCTGTACCGCTATCGCATTAAACAAATAAAGCAGAAAGCAAATATTGACAAACAATTGGCACAAACAGAAATGAAGGCCCTGCATGCGCAGATGAATCCTCATTTTATCTTTAATTGCCTGAATAGTATCCGTGAAATGATCCTGAACAATGAAAATGAACAGGCTTCGTTATACCTGAGCAAATTCGCCAGGCTGATCCGCATCACGCTTAATCATTCGGCCAAGCAATTTGTAAGTCTCGATGACACGATCGATTATCTTCATCGGTATATTGAAATGGAAAGTATCCGGACCAATAGTTTCGAATATCATATTGAGACCGATGAAAACCTGGAGTCGGATGAAGTATTCTTGCCACCCATGCTTATTCAACCATTCATTGAAAATGCGATCTGGCACGGTGCATTACCGGGCACGCGAATGCATTTGTGGATCCGTTTTAAAAAACATGATCAAAAGCTTATTTGTGAGATTGAAGATGATGGCATAGGTATCGAAGCCTCGCTAAAAAATAAGGGACATACCGCTACCGATCAATCAGTCGGCATTTCAAATGCAAGACAAAGAATTGACGTGTTGAATGAAAAATATAATTTGGAAAGCAGCCTTGATGTAAAAGACAAATCCAGTATCACCGGAAGCACTCAAACAGGCACCATTGTAACCTTACTATTACCTATTAAATTCTCTTTAGCATGACATCCACTTCACTATTGCAGGCAATGCTTATTGATGATGAGCCAAGAGGTATAACCTCTTTACAGAAACTGCTGGAATTGAATTGCCCGGATGTAACCATTGTCGGCACCTGCAGCAATGTTGATGAAGGGATCGAAAAAATAAAAAGCTTACATCCCGATCTCGTGTTTCTTGACATTGCCATGCCGGCAAAAAATGGTTTTGACCTGTTGAAAGAATTAAAAGATCTTCCTTTTGAAGTGATCTTCGTTACGGCGCATAACCAGTTCATGATCGAAGCTTTTCATTTCAGCGCTATTGATTATTTACTAAAACCTGTTGAAGACGATCTTTTGGTAGATGCCGTAAACAGAGCTAAGAAAAGAATTATCAAAAAAGAACGTGGCAATAATATCCAGGCTTTTATTGACAATGTGCAGTTGAAAAAAGCTATGCAAAAGATGAAGCTCTGCATCCCGTCATTAAAAGGATTCCAGGTAGTTGAGCTGGACGAGATATTATTCGCCGAATCATCGGGCAATTACACCAATCTTCATTTTGCTGACCTTTCAGTGATCTGCACTTCCAAACCTATGCATGAGTATGAAGAAATGTTAAGCGACAGTGGTTTCATACGCATACATAAGTCCTATCTTGTAAACCTGCTGCATGTTAAAGAATACTTACGGGGTGAAGGAGGATTTGTACTTCTTTCGAGTGGTAAGGAGCTGGAAGTAAGTCGCCGGAAAAAGGACCAGTTCCTCGCCCGGATGAAAGAATTTTATAAATTCTGATTAGCGCTAATCATCACCTTCATTCATACAATCAACACCGCTGGCAGAAGCTGATTCAAATCTTCTTTTATCACGGTTAAAGCGCCAGGCTCTCGATGCCGGAGAATATTCAGCTTTTCCCGGTTGTGTTACTGCTACTATTTCTATATTGCTCGTCTTATTCCGGCGACATAGCAGCACTTTTACTGCTTCTGTCTTTTTCACCTGCTTTATCACCAACACATCAAGCACCGTATAATCATCGGTAGTGGTATCTTCATTCACCGTGAATATCACTACATAGGTTGGCCCCTTTTGAAATACAGCTACTGAAAATTGTTCCGGGTCATTATCCCCGGAAGCAATTGTTGCTTCTCTATATTCATAATCAGGCAAACCGGGTAATACCCTATCGTTGTTAAACTTTTTCCCTATCAGTGGTTTTGTTTTAGCGCCGGCAAACTGTCCCTGTGCCGAAGCTTTGTCAATCGTGATCAATAGCAAAGCTGCCAATAATAGACTTTTCATTGCCTGTTTATTAATTAGTAGGTGGAGTTATGTTGATTACAGCAGATCCGTTATTGACTTCATTCGATTCTTTAACAATGTTGGGGAAGTCGGCCCTCACCCAAAACTCAAAGGTTGTCAACGTGTAGCCGGTATCGCTGCTATAGCCTCTTTCAAATACATACTCTTCCGTAAACGATTCCCCGGGGTTTAACGCTCTTATTGATTTGGGAGGTTCGATAGCTTTTGATATCCCGGCATTTTTAAAGAAAGCCTTCAGGTAAGATGTGCCTGCTTTCATATTCCCATTGTTCTTTATCGTTACCGATACCCGGATGGTTAGTCGCTTGGTGCCGGCATTCTTTTGTACAGATACCAAACTAAGTTCAGTAACCTGCAGATCGGCCTGTGCCAGCGATTTTGTTTTTGGTGCAGGCAATTGTGTATTGGGTTGTCCAGATACCTGCGCATGCCCCATAATTGAAAACAATAAAACCGCGGAGGAAAGAAGCATTTTTTTCATAACAGTTCTCTTTTGATTTAAACTATTAAGTAAATGAATACCGGTGGATGACCTGTTCTGGTGACTGTAAAATGAAATACTTCTTAAAGTAAAATACTG
>DASVNY010000564.1:0-2414 GCA_036383615.1 Chitinophagaceae bacterium | reverse complement strand
TCTTTCAACACCCATTATTAAAACGATCAAAGAAGGAACCTGTTTATTTATTTATCATCCTTCTTATGTTGAGCGATCCGCTTTGCTTGGATAAAACTTGTTTATAATTACCCTGATTCTCCTCCTGCCAATCTTTATCTTTGAGGATTAATTAATTGCTATGTTAAAGGTTGGCGTTTTTGGCACCGGGCATCTCGGCAAATTTCACCTCAATAACTGGAAAGAAATTGCCGGGGTTGAACTGGTAGGCTTTTATGATCCTGATGATAATACCGCCCAGGAAGTAGCGGACAAATATCAGCTTCCCCGCTTTTTGAATACTGCCTCTTTGATGGATGCCTGCGATGCCATCGATGTAGTGGCTCCCACCAATTATCATTTTGAACTCTGTGAACAAGCGATCAAAAAAGGGAAACATGTTTTTGTAGAAAAACCATTGGCCCACACAATGGACCAGGCGCACCAGTTGGTAAAGCTGGCGCAGGAATCGGGGATTAAATTCCAGGTGGGACATGTAGAAAGATTCAACCCCGCTTTTTTAGCAATAAGAGATCTTCAGCTTAACCCGATGTTTATCGAAGTACATCGGTTAGCACAATTCAATCCAAGAGGCACAGAAGTAAGCGTTATCCTCGACCTGATGATACATGATATTGACATTATCCTCAGCGTTGTGAAGAGTGATGTAAAATCAATTTCTGCAAGCGGTGTGGGTGTGATGACCGAAACACCTGATATCGCTAACGTAAGAATGGAATTTCATAATGGTTGCGTAGCCAATCTTACATCATCACGCATTTCAATGAAGAAAATGCGGAAAATGCGTCTTTTTCAAAAAGATGCTTATATCGGTATTGACTTCCTGAATAAGAAGACAGAAGTTATCCGTCTCAAAGAACCACAGGACTCGAATGCTTTTGCTTTTGATATTGAAACAACATCAGGCAAAAAGACAATCGCTATTGCAAGCCCGCAGGTGCCTGAAGTAAATGCTATCAAACAGGAATTAGAAGAGTTTAAGAAAGCTATTGAAAACAACACAAGAACTATTGTGTCCGAAATGGATGGATTGGCGGCGATGGATGTAGCTCACCAGATCCTCGAAAGGATCGGCAATAATATTATCACCCGTTGATGAATTCCGGCAAACAAATATCCATTGCCTGGTATGCCGTGATCGATCTCATTACCTCATCACTGGCATGGGGATGTTTCTTTTTTGCCCGCAAAGCATTTCTTAATGAACCGATCTCTGTTGCCGGGCGACTACAGGTGGATTATAAATTCTGGCTCGGCATTACGTTGATTCCCGCTGCATGGCTGATACTATATACATTGCTTGGAACTTATCATTCACTTTATAAGAAATCGAGATTATTTGAGTTCACCAATACTTTTGTTTGCAGCCTGATCGGTTGCACCATTTTATTTTTTGCTTTCCTGCTTGATGATGCAAAAAATAATTACTTCTATTATTACCAGGCTTTTTTTGCATTAATGGCCATTCATTTTGTTTTCACTTTTTTTGGAAGATGGCTATTACTTACCAAAGTGAAACGTCAATTATTAAAAGGCAAAGTTTATTTCAACACCCTGATGGTGGGTAGCCAGGATAATGCGATCCGCATTTTTAAAGAAACTGAAAGGCATCTGCATGACGGAGGTTATCGCTATGCCGGTTTTGTTACTCCCGACAACAGTGGCAAGAATGGTATCCATAAACTGATACCCCGGTTAGGCAATGTTGATGAACTGGAAACGATCATTGATAAAAATGATATCCGTTTGGTGGTGCTGGCAATGGAAAAAACAGAAACAGCTGCGCTGGAAAATATCATCAATCGTCTCAGCGAAAAAGATGTTGAAATAAAAATTCAACCCAACACATTGGATATTCTTTCGGGCTCGGTAAAAACAAGTAATGTGATGGGCGCAGCCCTTATCGATCTCAAAACCGGCTTAATGCCCGAATGGCAACAGCACATAAAAAAAGTAGTTGATATAGCCATCGCATTGATCGCTTCTGTCCTGCTTCTCCCATTAATGCTATATGTTGCATTGCGGGTTAAATTCTCTTCAAAAGGAACCATATTTTTTTCGCAGGAAAGGATTGGCTATAAAGGAAGACCATTTCGCATGTATAAGTTCAGGTCAATGATCGATGATGCGGAAAAAGATGGGCCGGCGCTTTCGTCTGACAATGATCCCCGCATTACAAAATGGGGCAAAGTGATGCGTAAATGGCGACTTGACGAGTTGCCCCAACTCTGGAATATCCTGATCGGTGAAATGAGTCTCGTGGGTCCACGCCCCGAGCGAAGATTTTACATCGAACAGGTTGTTGCTATTTTCCCATATTATAAATATTTGCTGAAAGTAAAACCCGGTCTCACAAGCTGGGGCATGGTGCAGTT
>DASVNY010000563.1:0-3017 GCA_036383615.1 Chitinophagaceae bacterium | reverse complement strand
AGATCGGCGACCTGCTTGCAAGTATTGATGAAACCGCGGCCAAACCATCCAATGGTTCGCCTGTTGCTGAGAAAAAAGCAGAGCCGAAAGCAGAAACAAAAGAAAAAAGCACAGAAAAGAAAGCTGAAGTAAAAAGCGAAGCGCCTGTTGTTGCTGTTTCAAATGATATCAAAGCAACGCCTGTTGCATCAGCGATCATTGCCGACAAAAAAGTTGATCCAAAAACGGTTACGCCATCTGGTTTCCAGGGAAAGATATTGAAAGATGATGTGCTGGCTGCCTTATCATCTCCCGGCAAGAAAGCTTTTGCCGGTGCTGAATTGTTTAGCCGGAATGTTCGTAATGAAAAGATGAGCAATCTCCGCAAAACAATTTCAAGAAGATTGGTTGAGGCTAAGAACACCACAGCTATGCTCACCACATTTAATGAAGTGGACATGAGCAGTATCATGGAGATCAGGACCAGGTATAAAGACAAATTCAAAGAAGTACATGGAGTGGGGCTCGGTTTTATGAGCTTTTTTGCCAAAGCCTGTGCAGTGGCTTTAGCCGAGTGGCCATCGGTGAATGCTTATATTGATGGTGACCAGTTGGTTTATCATGACTATGCTGATATCAGCATTGCCGTGAGCACACCAAGAGGATTAACTGTTCCTGTGATCCGTAATGTTGAAAGTCTTGGTATGGCCGATATTGAAAAGAAAGTAATAGAACTGGCCGGTAAAGCAAGAGACAGTAAATTAACAACGGAAGAATTAACAGGTGGCACATTCACCATCACCAATGGCGGTGTGTTTGGTTCATTGATGAGCACGCCGATTATTAATATTCCCCAAAGTGCCATACTCGGTATGCACAAGATACAGGAGCGTCCAATGGTAGTAAATGGCCAGGTAGTTGTAAAACCGATGATGTATGTAGCGCTCAGTTATGATCATCGCATCATTGATGGAAGAGAGTCTGTTAGTTTCCTCGTAAGAGTGAAAGAGTTGCTGGAAAATCCTGAACAATTGCTGATAGGAAAAGATCCAGTGAAGACTTTGCTGGAGTTGTAAGATAAAATAGGTATAAAGAAAAGCGATCAGCGTCCTGATCGCTTTTTTATTAGGCGATGGTTGGTTAATGGTTTGAAAGAATAAACTATAGAAAGTTTTATTGTTACAGCTTTCGCTATTTAAAACACGATCTTAATATCCGGGCTATCACCGATGTCGAATCCAGGGTTATAAATCCATAGTGTCCCTTTTCGCAAGGCATAACCATATACTGATGTTGTCATCTGTTCGGCGGAAAGGACTTCATGCCAAATCGTGGAGTTATCCCGTTTGATAAATACTTTAAAAACCCTGTCTGGAGGTATAATATTATAGAGCTGTGTTATGGTAATAAAGCAATCCCAATGGCAGCCCCAACTTTGATCGGCTAAAATTATTTCCTGCGGGTTTGCAGGCATTTCACCAACAACAACTGTGTTTGTATCACTTGCTGATAAGCCAGCGCTATCCGTCACTTTTATTTCAAATTTATAAACTCCTTTTTGCAGGTTAGTTATCCTGGAGAAAACTGAATCGGGCCGCACAATATGGAAAGAGGCGGGGCCTGCTATTTTGGTCCATTGTATAGTTGCGATATTCATATCCGGATCATAAACGTTTCCATATAAAAAGCCAGAGTCAGCGGGCCAATGAACTATTAAGTCATAACCAGAACTTGCTAATGGCGGCCTGTTGGCGGGAGGAGGAGGGGGCGGTATTGATGCATTTACTTGTATAACGACCAAATCAACTGCTTCTGCTCCTTTTGAATCTTTTATTGTAAGCGCAAACTCGTAAGTACCCTGTATAAGATTTGCAACATTTGTTGTTGATGAATCCGGGTTTATAATTGAAAAGGTAGCGGGCCCATTCGTCTTTGTCCATTTATACGTGATGCTATCATTATCGGGATCATAGCTGCCTGAACCGTTTAACCTCGCCAAATTCGCCGGCAAAATTATACTTGTATCATTCCCAGCCATGGCTATCGGTGCCCGGTTCTTAGTATTACCCGGATTACTGGGATTGACTATGCCGGTATTACGTTCGGGCTCCTTTTGGCAACCCCCAATTCCCAAAAGTATTATGCACCCAATTACTATAAGCTGTATGTTTATCTTTTTCATACACGGTGATTTTGATAGTAGCATAAAACTATTTCGGCAACGGGATGTTTTTTTTAGAATGAGATAGAATGGGTGTTCGCTGCGACAGAGACAGCTTTGTATAAGACAAAAAAAGATTCTGGGGTATAATTTTTAAATTGAACTACTCTTCCCTGAAAGCATGCGTAAACACATAATTGGCAATTTGTCTTCCCATCTCTTCACCATCTGTTATTGATTTTCTGAAATAGAAGCCTCCGTAGATTTTGGAGAGTGAATTTTCCCTGGCTGCTGATGAGAAGCTGTTATAATGCCTTGTAACATCAGGCAATTTTGTGCTTGTAAGATCGAATGCGTATTCATCTGTTTCGAAGAATAATCTCAACACTTCAGCAGTTGCACCACCATTCATTGCAAAACTGGAAGGGTATTCCGGCACCGGTGGAGTATAGACAGTGAACGTGGGATTGGCATTAGGTACTTCAGTAAGACTCGGCAACCAGCCCTCATTTCCAATAGTATTAGGGTTGCCATCATTATTACCCATACGTATCGCAGTTTCCGGCCGCCAGAAATAAAAATGATATTTAGCTTCCATCGCGGAGTTCATTCCATCTGCCAATGCAGTATGTACCAGTGCAAAGAGGCGGGCGGTTTTCCAGGCATCCAGCTTTTTGCTATTGATGATATTTCTTGTCAATGAATTCCAGATAAGAGAAGGCCTGTTATCTTCCCAGAAGAAAGCGATGGCAGATTCTTCAGCAGTGCGTGTATGACCAACTCTTGCTCCTTTTGTTTTTACTTCATTATAATCAGTGCTGTAAGCATCAGAGTTTACCGGGTTGGGCCCAGCCGGTCTGAACTGATCATTGCTTTG
>DASVNY010000562.1:0-8216 GCA_036383615.1 Chitinophagaceae bacterium | reverse complement strand
CTGCCCTCCGAGTTTACCTTCTGTACCAACTTCCAAAGCCACACGGGTCACTTCCGATGAGAATGAATTGAGCTGATCCACCATGGTATTGATGGTATTCTTCAATTCAAGGATCTCACCTTTTACATCCACTTCAATTTTTCTTGACAAGTCACCATTCGCAACCGCCGTGGTTACTTCCGCGATATTTCTTACCTGTGATGTAAGGTTCGATGCCATCTTATTTACCGAATCGGTGAGGTCTTTCCAAAGACCTTCCACACCGGGCACATCCGCCTGTCCTCCCAACATACCTTCACTACCCACCTCACGGGCAACACGGAATACCTCTGAACCAAATGAATTCAACTGGTCCACCATCGTGTTGATCGTATTCTTCAATTCAAGGATCTCACCTTTTACATCCACCGTAATTTTTTTCGAGAGATCGCCCTTCGCTACCGCTGTTGTTACATCGGCGATATTCCGCACCTGCGATGTCAGGTTCGATCCCATCTGGTTCACCGAATCCGTTAAGTCTTTCCAGGTTCCACCCACACCCTGCACTTTTGCCTGGCCACCCAGCTTACCTTCGGTACCCACTTCCAATGCAACACGGGTAACCTCTGAGGCAAATGAGTTCAACTGGTCCACCATCGTATTGATGGTATTTTTTAATTCAAGAATTTCTCCTGCAACGTTTACAGTGATCTTTTTAGAAAGGTCACCGGTTGCAACCGCTGTGGTAACATCGGCGATGTTACGCACCTGCGCAGTCAGGTTCGATGCCATTTGGTTCACTGATTCCGTCAAATCCTTCCAGGTTCCACCCACATCCTGTACCCTTGCCTGTCCTCCCAGTTTTCCTTCGGTACCTACTTCCAATGCAACACGGGTAACCTCTGAGGCAAATGAGTTCAACTGGTCCACCATCGTGTTGATGGTATTTTTCAATTCTAGGATCTCTCCTTTTACATCCACCGTGATCTTTCTTGATAAGTCACCTATCGCCACAGCTGTTGTTACCTCCGCGATATTTCTTACCTGCGAGGTAAGGTTTGATGCCATCTGGTTCACTGAATCAGTTAAGTCTTTCCAGGTTCCTCCCACACCTTTTACCGTCGCCTGTCCACCGAGTTTACCTTCGCTACCTACTTCTCTCGCAACACGGGTAACCTCCACGGAGAACGAGTTCAACTGGTCCACCATCGTGTTGATTGTATTCTTCAATTCAAGGATCTCTCCTTTTACGTCCACCGTGATCTTTCTTGACAAGTCACCCCGTGCCACGGCTGTTGTTACTTCCGCGATATTTCTTACCTGTCCCGTTAGGTTTGAGGCCATCTGGTTCACTGAATCAGTCAAATCTTTCCAGGTTCCGGCAACTCCTTTTACTTCTGCCTGTCCGCCCAACTTACCATCTGTACCCACCTCACGGGCAACACGGGTAACTTCCGATGAAAATGAGTTCAACTGGTCCACCATCGTGTTGATCGTATTCTTTAATTCAAGGATCTCTCCCTGTACATCCACCGTGATCTTTTTTCTCAAGTCACCTTTTGCCACGGCTGTTGTTACCTCCGCGATATTTCTTACCTGTGCGGTAAGATTACCCGCCATCTGGTTCACCGAGTCAGTAAGATCTTTCCATACACCGGCCACCCCTTTTACTTTCGCCTGTCCACCGAGCTTACCTTCCGAACCTACTTCTCTTGCCACACGGGTAACTTCCATTGAGAACAGGTTCAACTGTTTCACCATGTCATTTACTTCCGTAGCGATCTTTGCAAATTCGCCCTGCAGAATATGGTCACCAATCTTGAGCGGCATTTCCTGTGAAAGATTTCCCTTTGCCACCGAGCTGATAACGTGGGCTATTTCAATCGTGGGGTGAACAAGATCGGAAATAAGGCTATTGATAGAATCGGATGCTGTGCGCCAGGAACCTTTTGCATCTTTGGGTAATGATACGCGGTGATTAAGATGTCCCTGCCGGCCGATCGTATTTCTTGCTTGTGTTAATTCTTCCACCAGCGTTTCATTCAATTGGATAATATCATTGATGATGTCGCAGATCTTTCCGGCCACGCCTACTTTATCAATAGGCATACGCACGCTAAAATCACCATGCCTCACATCTGAAAGCACTTTAAAGAGTTCTTTCAGGTCCAATTCATGAGAAAATTCTATATGACCGTTACTTTTAGGTTTTTGGGCCGATGCTGCTACTTTTTTGGGGGAACTTCCGTTTGACCTTAGCGCAGGTGGTTCTTTTTTGCCATTGGCATGGGTCTTTCCATTACTACCATTTTTTAAAGCTTTAGTGGTTCTGCGTTTGGATGGAGAGAGGGCTTCCGGAAGTTCAGTAATAGCCGCATCAACCGGCGATAGGGAGGCTTTCTTTTTCATTAATTTCAATTAAGAGGGGAAAAAATGCTACACAAATCCCATCGGAATGGGAAAATATTTCCACACAAGACTTTTCATTTCTCCATTCTGACTGTATTGCAAATCAATCTTCTTATAAGCAATCTTCGTATTAATCTTGTATGAAAAACCGCATCGTTTTTGCTAACCTGTATATTAAAGGAAAATTGTGCCACAGAACAACAAAATAGTAGAGGATCAATTCATTCTTGTTGGCGAGGATGATTTAGATGACCAGGAGTTTTTGAGAGAGGTTTTTGCTTCTATCGATGAATCCTTCAAACTTCATTTTGCTTTAAATGGTAAAGAGTTGTTGAGTTATCTTGAAAAAAAAGAGGGTCATGATCTGCCCTGCCTGATTTTGCTCGATTATAATATGCCCGGGATGACAGGTCTTGAGATCCTGAAAGAACTAAAAAAGGATCCCCGCTATGAAAAGATCCCAAAGATTGTTTGGAGCACTTCAAGGTCGCCGCTCGATAAGGATGACTGTATTCAACTCGGCGCTGTTGACTATCTGGTAAAACCATCAACGGTGAAGGATCTTACAGATATATGTAAGTATATGCTTTCTACCTGCCTGTCGGCTTAAGCTAATTGTTCAAGAAAGGTTTTAGCGAGGTTGTTCAGTGAAATTGGTTTTTCCCAAACCCTAACGTTCTCATGCGCGGGCAATACATTACTTTTTTGATGATAGGCGCTGATAAGATGCACTTTTAATGACGGGAATTCTTCTACTATTGAATCAATGGCATCCCAGCCTTTACCATCAGGCAAATTATTATCCAATAGCAATATATCGGGTTCATTGCTACGCAAAGAATCGATACCGGACTTCAACGTTAATGCCATGGAGACTTCATACTGCTTATTTTGAAAGAAGTTCCTGATGATCATACATTGATCCTCTTCATCGTCAATTATCAAAATCTTTCGTTTGGCCATGTGCTACAAATCTTGAGAATAGAGGGGTTATGAAGCCGGAGTGTGGACAGTACCGCATTACCCACAAATTTAATGCCCTGCTCATAATCGTAAGAATACGGCTATGGTCGCCAAACGATCCATTCGTCTTTCCGGCACTCAAATTGTGTTGTAATCGGGAATTCAGATCATTAACCATTTTCCCATCCACTCACCTATTACCTTTTTTGCCGATAAAATGGAAACAATACTTCATTCCGTCCAAAAGAATAACGAAAGAGCCGTGCTGTCGACTGATGAATTTTTAGAGCTGGCAGTTCATGATCTTGATGCCCCCTTGCGAAAGCTGATGTTGCTTACCGAAAGAATGGAGGAAAAATATAAAAGCCTTTCGTTACCAGATGAATTAAGTCCTTACCTGCAGCGCATCAGTAGCTGCGCCAATGATATGAGAATTTTAATAGATGATCTTCACTTGTTAACAGCCATTAAAGAAGAAACTGTAGAATTTACAGCCTGCAAATTGGATGAGATCATTCAACAGGTGTTGAAACAATTACACGTTTATATCGAAGACAATGCCGTTTCAATTTCTCTTAACCCATTGCCAATAGTTAAGGGAGATAAAAAATTGCTGGAGCTTTTATTTAAAAACCTGGTGAAGAATGCTATCCAGTTCAGATCGGCTGATGATGATCCGTCAATTACCATTCGTTCGTTTGAGATTAGTGCAACTGAAAAAGATAACCTGCAATTGGAGCCAGGCAAAGAGTATTACCGCATTGAAGTGATAGATAATGGTGTTGGATTCAAAAATGGAGATATTCAAAAGATCTTTAGTCCTTTTGTAAGTCTTCATGGCAAATCCAAGCTTCGTGGTTCCGGGATGGGATTAGCTACCTGCGAAAAAATTGTTGCGCTTCATAATGGAGTCATCAGCGCTACCGGCAACGAAGAAAGAGGAGCCACATTTTTTATCATATTGCCTCAACCACATTAATCGCACATGTTAAAGGGAAATCTAATAAAAATAGCGGTGATCGATGATGATGAAGATGATTTCTTTGTCATTGCCGATTACATAAAGAATATCAGCGGCGTTAATCTTGACGCTTTCTGGCTGAATGACTACGACACAGCGCTTGCTATGATCAAAGCTGAAGCCTTTGATATCTACTTAGTCGATTACAGGCTGGGCAATGAAACAGGGCTTATGCTGTTGAAAGAAGCTATGCAACTGGGCTGTGAGCAACCTATTGTATTGCTGACAGGCAAGGGTAACCGTGAAATAGATATACAGGCAATGTTGGGCGGCGCCACCGATTACCTGGTAAAGTCTGAATTGAACACAGAAAAACTTGAACGTTGTATCCGCTATTCACTGGAAAGAGCCGCCGTGCTGAAAGAGCTCAAAGAAAGAGAAAACAAATACCGCAATTTATTCAAAGGCGCAAAGGATGCTGTTATTATTACCGATCATGCCTTGAATATTACAGAAGCAAACCAGGCTGCTTCACTACTACTTGATTGTTCCAATGAACAATTGCTGGCCTGCAATCTTCTTGATTTCATCGGGAACGAAACACAAAAGAAAAGGATCATTCCTTTTTTGGAAGCGAAGGAAGATATCACGGATATGGGGATAGAGCTATGGTCCTATTCAAAGGAAGCAAAGCCCTGTCTTTTCTCCGTATCTTTTCAAAAAAACCCCGACAATGAATGGTTCGTGCATGTTATCCTGCATGACATGACGAATATTAAAAAAGCAGAACTATCCAATCTTCACGCTCAAAAATTAGCTGCCAACGAGCGGCTGATGCGAACGATCGCACATGAAATAAGAAATCCCCTGAATAATATCAGCCTTTCTATTGAGCATTATGATCTCGAGGACCTGGAGCCCGAACTCCGGAAGGAGATGATCAGTATCATTCAGCGCAATTGTAAACGGATCGATCAAAGTATTACAGAATTGCTCAACCTGACAAGAACCACGGAATTGAATTTCCAGTCATATACCCTGCAGGAGATCATGAATGAAAGCATCACCGCTATCAAGGACCGGCTGCATTTGCAAAATATCGTTATTGAAAAAAAGTATCACGAACATCCGCTCCCGATATCAGCAGACAAGTCGAAATTAAAGATCGCTTTCTCCAATATACTTATCAATGCAATAGAGGCTATGCAGGAAACTAATGAAGAGGAGCGCCAACTGGCAGTTGGACTATACGGTTCCCCAAGCGGTTCTATTGTTTCCATCAAAGACAATGGCGTAGGGATAGCAGAGGAGAACCTCTCCAAACTTTTTGATCCATTTTTTACATTGAAAAAGAATGGTGTGGGTCTTGGGCTGGCAGTAACCTATTCCATATTACAATCGCATAAAGCCGATATAGAAATAAAAAGCACCCCTCAAAAAGGGACCAATTTTGTCATACACTTCACAAGGCCGGGCGCAAACGGGAATGGAAATGGCAGTTCTACTCAATTGCAATAAAAACTCCCCTTTATACAAAGAAAAAACCCGGTCAAAACCGGGCTTGATCTGAATGAACCGTCCTGTTATGAAATAAATTTTACGGGGAAGTTTGGCTGGCTTACTAAAAGAACTACAAACATTATACCTGTTGAAACAAAGCGGGGATATGTGAAAAAACAATGACGGGCTGTTACAAAAATTCCACATAATGGCCAGTATTGGGGAAAGAAGCTTCCGCCTGCCGTGTAAAAATCCTCTTCACCTAATTGCCTGCAGATGCCATTCGTAGCTGTCGCCAGGATTCCCGATTGCCTCTTTTTAAAAAGTGAAAGCTCTTTACATTCATGCAATAATAAAAACGCTGCTCTTAAAACTAAATACATACAAAGATGGTTGTGAAAAGATTGTCCTTACTTATTTCCTTTTTTTGGCTTATTGTTTTAGCTGCAACAGCGCAATCTACCAAACACAGTTTTGAAATTAAGGATGGGAATTTTTTGTATGATGGCAAGCCTATACAAATTCATAGTGGTGAAATGCATTTTGCCCGTGTGCCCCATCAATACTGGCGCCATCGCTTTCGCATGATGAAAGCAATGGGATTAAATACAGTGGCTACCTATGTATTCTGGAATTTTCATGAGCCGCTTGAGGGGCAATGGAATTTCAAAGGTGATCATGATCTTGCTTCGTTTATTAAAACAGCAGGCGAAGAAGGGTTGATGGTCATCCTTCGCCCGGGCCCCTATGCCTGTGCCGAATGGGATTTTGGTGGTTATCCCTGGTGGCTGCAAAATGTAAAAGAACTGCAAAGTGCTGAAGGCTTATTGATCAGGCGGGATAACCCGATCTTTTTATCCTATACCAAAAAGTATATTGATCGTCTTGCCAAAGAAGTAAAACATTTGCAGATCACCAATGGCGGGCCGCTGATCATGGTGCAGGCTGAAAATGAGTTTGGTTCTTACGTGGCGCAACGTCCCGACATTTCAATGGAAGCACATCATGCCTATAATGCTGCCATCAAAAAACAATTGGTGGATGCTGGTTTTAATGTACCGCTTTTTACATCCGATGGCAATTTTTCAAGCAATGGAAGATCGCTGTTTGAAGGAGGTTATACAGCGGGTGCTTTGCCAACCGGCAATGGAGAAGACAATATTAAAAAACTAAAAGATTCAGTAAATAAGTATAACGGTGGTAAGGGCCCCTATATGGTAGCAGAGTTTTATCCCGGCTGGTTGATGCATTGGGCGGAACCATTTCCTAAAATCAATCCCGGTCGCGTGGCCCGTCAAACAGAAGCGTATTTAAAGAATGATGTATCGTTCAATTTTTATATGGTGCATGGCGGTACCAATTTTGGATTTACAGCCGGTGCCAACTATGATAAAAACCACGACCTGCAGCCCGATATCACGAGCTATGATTATGGCGCTCCTATTTCAGAAGCAGGATGGAGAACAGCATCCTTTGATTCGATCCGTGGGGTGATGCAACGATATTCAAAAGAAAAATTGCCTGCCCCTCCCGCTCCTTTACCGGTGATCGCTATTCCTTCTATCAAACTGACAAAAGCCGTCAACCTGTTTGAACTTACAGAAAAGCTGGCGCCGGTAATAGCAGACACACCGGTAAGTTTTGAAAATCTGAAACAAGCGCATGGCTATGTGTTGTATTCCCGAAAATTCACACAACCTGTGAGTGGTACACTCAAAGTAACCGGTCTGAGAGATTATGCTACTGTGTATGTGAATGGTGAAAAAGTTGGTGAGTTGAATCGCTATTATAAAAAATATGAGTTACCAATTGATATACCCTTTAATGCCACGCTGCAAATATTGGTAGAGAATATGGGAAGAATTAATTATGGCACCCAGATCATACATAATCAAAAAGGGATCATCAGCGCTGTATATATCGGTGATCAGCCCATCACAGGCGGATGGGAAATGCAGGGACTGCCTTTTGAAAATGAACCCGGTCTCTCAGCATTGAAAGGAGTAAAGCTTCTTGTCAATTCAAAAGTTACTGCAGCAAAGAACAAAGCGGCTATTGCCGGCGCACCCGTTGTTTACGAGGGAAGTTTTCAATTAACTGCTACGGGAGACACTTTTCTGGATATCGAAACATGGGGCAAGGGCATTGTGTTTATCAATGGTATTAATATTGGCCGTTACTGGAGTGTGGGCCCCCAGCAAACATTGTATATACCGGGAGTTTATCTGAAAAAGGGGATGAACAGGATCAGCATTTTTGAACAGCAAAATGCAGCATGGCAAACAGAGGTGAGAACAATAAAGGAGCCTGTGCTTACAAAATTGAAGCAAGTTGAAAGATAAACAAGGACTATATAAAACCTATAAGGTTTCTGCCAAGAGCTATAAGGTAGGACCTATAAGGT
>DASVNY010000561.1:0-4052 GCA_036383615.1 Chitinophagaceae bacterium | reverse complement strand
GTTGATGCGCCATTGATCTTTAGTTCTACTTTATCAGCAGATGAGATCACATAAATGTCTTTTGTAACAGCATCCGTATAATTCCAGTGCCCTACAATGTGAATACGGGTAGTTTCCGGCACTACCCATCCGTCCCACATCACCTCGTGAGCATAGAAATTTTCTTTTTTGATCCGCATTGCATCCACTTCACCACTGCGACGGTAATTCTCTGCACCCCGATGATGCGTATTGGTTTCTGAAAAAACAATATTGACTCCACCTGCACTTACTCTCTTTCCTGTACCGGGTCTTTCCTGCCAGAACTCATTCCAGCGAACAACATTCTCTTTAGCATGTGATTCCTGGTTACGGTTATAAGCGCTTGCATCCTGCCCTTTATATAAAGGTCCATCACCATCCTTATGAAACGGCGGCGAATAATCATCCCAATATTTGCGCAAACCTTCATCTCTTGAATATTCCATTGCCCACATTGGGATGTTTGCACTCTTGTTCGTGTATAACATTTCGCCACCATACTCAGCTGTCTTACTGTCGAGCATTTCACGGCTACCAATAGCACGGCCTCCCAACGGGTCATATTGATCACGGATGATTTTCATTTCTTTCATGTGAGCTTCGCTTATCGATTCATTACCGCATTCATAGAAAATAATACTTGGATTATTGCGGTTATAAATGATCGCATCACGCATTACGCTCTTTCTTTGCTCCCATCTTGTTCCATCAACATCTTTTTCCGCATCACCTGCCGGCATTGCCTGCATCAGTCCTACTCTATCGCAACTTTCAACATCCTGTTTCCAGGGAGTAATATGCATCCATCGCACCAGGTTGCCATTACTCTCCACCATCAGGCTATTACTGTAATCACTTAACCACGCAGGCACACTCAAACCGATAGCGGGCCATTCATTAGAAGTTCGCTGTGCATAACCATGAATCATTATCACACGGTCATTCAGCCATATCATGCCGTCTTTAAATGCAGTTTTTCTAAACCCTGTCGTGGTAACTACATTATCAACCGGCCTGCCATTGATCTTGAGGATGGTTTCTACATTATATAAATACCCATAGCCCCAGCTCCAAAAATTCAATCCGGCAACTTTTGAAAAAGCAGAAAGCCTCTTTCTTTCGCCGGGTGAAACAGAAATTTTATTGCCACTAAATGCTTTAAGGAGCTTGCCATTTGTTTCTTTCACCTGCACTTCGTATTGTAATTCCTGTAGTTGACTGCTTTCATTTTTTATTTCTGATTCCGCATGGATCGTAGCTGAACGACCAGCAATATCAAACTCATCGGCATAAACATACACACCCGTTGTGCCAAGATTTGTATAAAGAGGCAGCGTTTGATAAACCTTACCCGTTACATGCAAATAAACATTCTTGGGAATGCCTCCATAATTAGCATTAAAATTCCTGTCGCTCCACTGGTATTTTGTATTGGTCGCTTTTTCTCTATAATCCCAATCGTTGTTGACCCGTACTGCGATCACATTATCACCGTCGAATGAAACAAGATCGGAAATATCAAAGCCAAATGAGGTGACACCATTCTCATGCATCCCGATATATTTACCATTCAGGTAAAACTGGCCTGCCTGGCGAATCCCTTCAAATTCAATAAATATCTTTTGTCCTTTTTGAGAAGACGGCAACCTGAAATGTTTTCTATACCAGGCGATACCGGTTGAAAGATCAACGATATCTTTTTTGAAAGCATCATCCTCGTTCCATGCATAAGGAAGCGTTACATTCTTCCAGTTCTTGTCATCATAGTTTATGGAAGAGGCAAGACTATCGTCTTTTACCAGCACTTTCCAGCCAGGATTGAAATTGTATTTTACTCTTTGTTGTGCTGCTGCTGTAGTAACAAACAGGCAGAAAGCAATAGAGATATAAGCCAGGAATATTTTCCTCAACGCTGTTATTTTTTGATTTTATAGACTTCGCTTGCTGCCAGTAAAAAACATCCCAAACCAAAATCTTCAAAATCAGGTTCCCTGTCATAGGCAACCGGCTGCGATTCCTTTGGCTCTTTACCCGTTCCCTGCACATAGCCGAGGAAACCTGTTTTGGGATGCACAGCCTGGGCCATAGCATTCCATGCTTTGGTAATAACGGGCATATATTTTTTCTTGTCAAGAATTCCTTTATTAACTCCCCAGGCCATGCCATAGACAAATAATGAAGTGCCTGTTATTTCTTTTCCGCCAAAATTGGAAGGGTCATGCAGGCTCACGTTCCAAAACCCATCTTCTCTTTGCACTTTCACCAATGCTTCCATCATGCTTTTATAATCGGCAAGATATTCTGCATAATGTGATTCATTCTTTGGAAGAATATTCAGCACTCTCACCAATGCCGCCACTACCCAACCATTGCCGCGGCTCCAATAGCAATCTTCGCCATTAGGTTCTTTATAGGGCGGGTCAAAATCCTTATCCCTCCACCACAAACCCTCTGCAGGATTGTAAAGCCCCTTATCACCATGCTTATTCTTAGTGAAAGCATACATCTGGTACATGCGGTTAAAATAGCTTGTGTCATTATAGATCACACCCAACTGCGTGAACACAGGCATTGCCATCTGTATCGCATCGATCCAGTGCCAGTCATCTATTTTATCCGATTGCATCATTTTATCAATGGAAGCCTTGATGCTGTCAATGCGTTCAGGTTTTTTATCAATGAGATAAAGATCAATATAGGTTTGACCGCAGGCCTGGTTGTCACCATTGCGTGTTTTAGTTCCATCTCTCAGGTTCCATTTATGCTTCGTACCCCAATCCACTGCATAATCGTAGTAAGCTTTTTTCTTATCAACACTGTAAAGCGCCATCAGGCCCTCATAATAAACTGCTCTTGTCCAGATATTACTTGGCCATGTTCTGTTACGCGAAGGCACATAAATAGGCTTTACAGGATCGGGCCATTTATCCATGAAATATTTGTTAGCAAGTGTAGCGACCCGCAATCTTTCTTTTTGAGAAGGCAGTTTCTGAGCCTTTGTTGTAAACATCATCGCGGCAACAACTACCAGAAGAAACAGTTTTTTCATACGAAACAATTATTGTTCAATGTTAGCTTAATACTATTCTTTGTCACATTAAAACATTCTTTTCAAACCTTCCCATTTCACTTTCCAATCTTTAGGAAAACCAGTATTGATCTTGCCTTTATCAGCATCTGTTCCTGTACACATCATCGCTACAGCATTTAACACACCTCCATTGCCTGGCAAATAGATCGTCAGGCGATCGTCCTGGAAATTATGACCATTGATCAAATAAGTATTAGTGCGGATAGGCATTAGCAAAGCATCAACTGCTTTCTCCGGCATATGCAATCTTGCTGCTGTCATTGCCACCAATGGAAAATCCCAGCCCCAGGTATCATCCCATTTCCATGTTTTCATTACTATTTCATAAGTTCTTCTCATGACTGCTGTATCCAATCCATTCGCGGCCGGCAAAGAACTATAGGCTCCCAACACAGCCGGGTGATCAACGAGGTATTTTGAATCGGGCTCATAGCAATTGGGCGTGCTCTCTGTTGCGAGATAAACTCCTTTTTGCTGCGGTAATGGCGCCAAATTATTAATGATCTCATCCCATTTTTTATCTCTTGGCAAACCAAGTCGCTTCTTCCATTCCTGTGCAATATTCAATGCCCAACTCCAGTAAGCCAGTTCGTACGTTGGATTAAATGTTGAAACAGCATCAAAACATTCCTGCGCGGGGATCAACCCTTTTCCAAGATTGTATTTTTTTGTTTGAGGATTATAAGAAGGAAAAGAAGCCATGAAATCGGCAGTAGCAAACAAAAGCTTCTTGTATTTATTCAATACCTGAGATGTCGGTTTGCTGCGATATAGCAATTCAGCCATATAAATAAAATGCGGTTGCTGCCAGATAAGAAATGCTCCTACTGAGGACGGCGCCTCATCGCCATTATTATCTGTCATCTTTTGCCAGCGAAGACCACCAAAGCCCTGTCGCTTTGCAATGGCAAAAGCTTTACCGGCTACTTTAAAATACCAG
>DASVNY010000560.1:0-8406 GCA_036383615.1 Chitinophagaceae bacterium | reverse complement strand
GAACTGCCTATACAGGCGAACCGGTAGAAATATATTTTGAGTGTGATTATAAATTCTATCTCGACAAAGCAAGCAACACTACCACTGTCATCAATTATGTGCTAAGCTTTTTCAACAATACCGCTTTATTGTACGATAATGAGAATATCAAAGTACAGGTTTCGCAGATATTGGTGTGGACCACGCAGGACCCCGAAGCTGCTGCGGGGTTGAATACTACCGGGACGGTTTTGCCCGCTTTCAGGGACAGGATGACCAATACCACTTATATTGGCGATTATGCTCATTTTCTTTCCACCCGTTCCTTGGGCGGAGGCATCGCATACTTGCTGAGCAACCCCTGCAATACAACCAAGGGATTCAAATCTGCAGTAAGCGCTATCAACAACAGCTATAGCAATTTCCCTACTTATTCATGGACAGTGCAGGTGGTTACTCATGAAATGGGACATAACCTCGGTTCAAACCACACGCAATGGTGCGGATGGGCAGGTGGCGCTATTGACAATTGCTATACAACAGAAGGTGGTTGCGCTCCCGGCCCCGCGCCGGTTGGTGGCGGAACTATCATGAGCTATTGCCATCTCACCGGTGCCGGCATCAATTTTAATAACGGGTTTGGTCCACAACCTGGCGATCGTATCCGCTCTGTCGTGGGCGCCGCTGCCTGTTTTGGCAATTGCCGCATGACGATCGCTATCAATAAAACCGATGCATCCTGCGGGCAGAATAATGGTGAAGCCGCGATTACTGTTACAAGCAATACAGGAACCGTAAATTATACCTGGAGCAATGGCCAAACCGGTAGTGTGCTGACAAATGCTGCTCCGGGCACTTATCATGTAACGGTTAATGATGCCGCAGGTTGCCAGGTGATGGGTGTGGTTAATATAGTGAACCTGGGAGCTAATTTGAATGTAACCCTAACGCCTAATGTGCCTACCGGCTTCTGTAGTGGCAACAATGTTGTGCTCACTGCAACCAATAATGCAGCTTATACTTACCAATGGTCCAAAAATTCTGTGCCGATCGGAGGCGCTACATCTAATACTTATACAGCCACTTCAACGGGTAATTATTCTGTTACGGTTACTTCAGGAGCTTGTGTTGTTAACAGATCTGTGCAGGTAACAGAAGTGACCCCTCCGGCCACTGTTATCTCTCCTGCAGGTCCGCTTACTTTTTGCGAAACCGACAATACACAACTAAATGCTGATGCAGGACCTGGTTATTCCTATCAATGGTATCGTAATGGAAATCCAATAACCGGCGCAATCAATCCCACCTATAATGTTACAAGCACAGGGAACTATAGTGTAAAGATCGGCGCTGTTGGTTGCGAAAGAACTTCTGCGGCTACGCAAGTAACGATTAACCCATCGCCTTTGGCAACTGTGGTAGCTACCGGCGCTACCAGTTTTTGTAATGGAGGAAGTGCCGCTTTAAATACTACTACAGGCACAGGGTATAGCTATCAATGGTATAATAACTCATCTCCAATCAATGGTGCTGTTAACTCTTCTTACACGGCAACAACAGCCGGCAACTATACAGTGGTGACAACACTTGGCACCTGCTCAAGAACATCCAATGGAACAAGTATTATTGTTTGGACGAATCCAACTGTAACAGTTAATCCAACCGTTTCTACTATTCAAAAATATCATACACAGGTATTGACTGGTGCTGGCGCCAACAGTTACAACTGGACCGCACAACCGGCTTATGTAAGCGCTACTACTACCGCTGTTACAGTGATGCCTCTCACCACTACGAGTTTTGTTATCCAGGGAACTGATAATAATGGTTGCAAAGGAACTGCTACGGCCCTCATCAATGTGATCGGTTGTGGCGATGTTACCGGCATATCAGCCACTCCTTACAGCCCTTCAAGGGTGATGATCAAATGGACAAACCCTCCCGGTGCAACTACTGATACTTTACAATACCGCAAAGCGGGCAGCACTACATGGACAAGAATTTTTGTAGCCGGCCAGGAGTATGAACTGAATGGTCTTGATCCCAATACAGACTATGAATACAATATCATTCCGCTTTGTAACACGACCACTGTTTATTTACCATCAGAAACTAAAAATTTTAAAACCGCTGCATTAGATAATGGACTATATATCCGTCTTTATCCAAATCCATTGAGCAATAGCGGCCAGTTGGAAGTGATCGTTGATCAGCCTTTTACATTGCAAGCTATCGTTGTTGATGGCTATGGAAGAAAAGTAATAAATATAAACCCTAAGGAAAGTTTTGCGGCAGGGCAGGTTATTAAGCCGGTAAATGTGGGTGTTTTGTCAAGCGGTGTTTATTACGTTATTGCCAACATCAACGGCAAGAACCACAATTTAAAAATGCTGGTGGTTCATTAAAAAACAACCGGGAAGACAGCAAGACGGAAAGTATTGATCTTTACTTATCGACTTTCCGTCTTGCCGGCAAAAATTACTTTTGAGGCTTTTATTTTACCGCGATCATACTGATCTCTACGTTCACAAATTTTGGCAGTGCCAAAACCGCGACGGTTTCCCTTGCAGGGAAATTGCTATCGAAATATTTCCCATACACTTCGTTCACTTCAGCAAAACTGTTCATATCCGTCAGGAATATCGTTGTCTTTACCACGTTGGAAAAGCTTAGCCCCGCTTCCTGCAATATGGCTTTCAGGTTATGCATCACCTGGTGCGTTTCTTCCTGCAGGTCCTTGTTCTTCAGTTGGCCGGTAGCAGGATCAATACATATCTGCCCTGAAATAAAAAGCAGGTCGCCACTTTGTATGGCCTGGTTATAAGGTCCGATTGGCGCTGGCGCCTGGTTGGTATTAATGATAGTTTTGCTCATATTGTTATTTTAAAAAACAGAGCAACGAATTTAGCTTTATACATTTTCTTTGCAAAAAATAGTCTATGCAGGTTGTGGTGCTGACAGATGAACCATTGAAAGAAGAATTACTGGCACAGGGTGCAAGCGATGCGCTATTGCTGCACTGGGTAAATTCGCCGTCTGAGTTCATTCATTATAAACAAGCCGATGCCTGGATAGATCTTCTTTTTGATTTTTCGCCCGAAAGGATCGAAGTACTGAAAACAATTGCCGGCAAACCGGTTTTTATTAATGCAGTTACTGGCAGTTTGGAGAACTTACCCCAAAATTTTATCCGTGTCAATGGATGGCCGGGGTTTTTGAAAAGAACGCTTATAGAAATGGCCGGACCGGAAATAGAAAGATCGCGGGCAGAGCAGATCTTCTCCTGCTTCAACAAGAAGATCGGGTGGGTGGCGGATGTGCCGGGATTTGTTTCAGCAAGAGTGATATCTATGATCATTAATGAAGCTTACTTCACGTTGGCGGAAGGAGTAAGTACAAAAGAAGAGACAGATACTGCCATGAAGCTTGGCACTAATTATCCTTACGGTCCTTTTGAATGGGCCGGGAAGATAGGACTTACGAATATCCTGGCATTACTAAAAGAATTAAGCAGCAAACAGCAGCGATACAACCCTGCTGCATTACTCGAAAAAGAAGCGAATAGCTAATGGCAATCATACTGAATATTGATACGGCACTTGAAACGGCATCTGTTTGTCTTTCCTCTGACGAAAAGATTTTAAGCTTCGCGGAAAATAAAAAACAAACCGATCATGCCAGCTGGTTGCATAGCGCTATTGATGCAATGCTTAAAAAAGAAAATATTGAACCCGGTTCTATTGATGCCATAGCAGTGAGCATTGGGCCCGGATCTTATACAGGTCTGCGTATTGGATTGTCTGCTGCGAAAGGTTTATGCTATGCATTGAATATCCCTCTTATCACAATCGGAACTTTAGAGCTGATTGCTTTTGCAGTAAAAGAAGAAGCAACTGAGCTTATTTGTGCCCTCATCGATGCCCGCAGAATGGAAGTGTTCACTGCTGTGTATGATAAAAAACTAAACACAGAACTGCATCCCTGTGCAATGATCATTGATGACAAAAGTTTTTCGGAACTCCTTGTCAAAAAAAATATTCTTTTTTGCGGAAGCGGTCGCAAAAAGTTGCAAAATATTTTAACACATCCACATGCCTTTTTTTCTGACACAGAAATGACAGCTGCTCACCTGTCCAAAATAGCCTATCAATATTATAGGGAAGAGAAATTTGCCGACCTCGCTTATACGGAACCGCTTTATCTGAAAGAATTTTATTCACCTGCCCGCAAGGATTCGTAATAATGCTCGTCTAAGATTTTTAAGATTACTCGTCTTATAATCAATTTTAATGCGATTCTAATAGAGTAGAAAAATACTTGTTCTACTTTTGTAGTTTAATTTTTTAACCATTGGCAAGCTATGAATAACTATTTGCTGACCTTGAATAACACCGCGGAAAATGGCACATCCCTGCATGTGGATCTGATGAATGTGAAAAAAGCGGCGTTGATCCTCAGAGCCGTTAATCATAAACTCAGGCAGCAGATCCTGAAGCTTATTGATGAGCATGGAAAGATAACCGTTACTGAACTTTATGTAAAGCTCCGCCTTGAACAATCAGTAGCTTCTCAGCACCTGGCCATTTTAAGAAAAGCTGGTTTTGTGAACACTGACCGGGACGGAAAGTTTATTTATTATTCTGTTAACCATTCCCGCATAGAAGAATTGAACCAATTCGTCGAAACTTTGTTGAATTAACTGTACCTCATCGCTTTAACGGAACGTCCTGCCCTTTGTCAGGACGTTTTCTTTTTTTAAGGTATTTTTGCGCCTAAATTATTCAGTATGTTCATCCAGCAATTATACACCGGTTGTCTCAGTGAAGCCGCATATTATATTGAGAGCAATGGAGAAGCAGCCGTGATCGACCCGCTTCGGGATATTGATGAATACCTTGAACTGGCCAACGAAAGAAAGGCCCGTATCAAATATATTTTTGAAACGCATTTTCATGCTGACTTTGTGAGCGGTCACCTTGATATCAGTAAAGCTACGGGCGCACCGATAGTATATGGCCCAAATACCAATACAAAGTTCCCGGTGCATGTGGCAAAAGATGGAGAAAAATTCAAAGTAGGTGATCTTACGATCGAAGTATTGCATACTCCCGGGCATACGCTTGAATCAACCTGCTACCTTTTAAAAGATGCCAACGGAAAAGATCATTGTGTGTTTACCGGCGATACCTTGTTTGTAGGCGATGTGGGTCGTCCCGACCTGGCACAAAAAGGCGCGGAGATCACTATGAATGATCTCGCCGGAATGATGTATGACAGTCTTCATACTAAACTATTCCCGCTGGCTGATGATGTGATCGTTTATCCTGCACATGGTCCGGGTAGTTCCTGCGGAAAAAACCTGGGTCCCAACACTTACAGCACGATCGGTGAAGAAAAAAGCAGCAACTATGCTATGAAAGCTGCGACCAAAGAAGAGTTCATCGAATCAGTTACACATGGCATCACTGCACCTCCACAATATTTCCCGATCAATGCAAAGATCAATAAAGAGGGATATGACAGTCTTGATGCTGTGTTGGAAAACGGTTTAAGAGCTTTATCCGTTGCTGAATTTAAAAAAGAGATCACCGACGAAACGATCATTCTCGACACCCGTCGTGCCGATATATTCACGCAGGGCTTTGTTCCCGGTTCTGTTAGCATTGGGCTTGAAGGGCGCTTTGCCGAATGGGCCGGTTCAGTTTTATCTTTTGAACATCCCATCTTGCTGGTAACCGATCCCGGAAAGGAAAAGGAAACTATTATTCGCCTGGCAAGAGTTGGATTTAGCAAGGTCAACGGCTATCTCGATGGTGGCTTTGAAGCATGGAAGAACAGCGACGAAACAGTCGATATGATCGTGGATGTTGAAGCAGATGAATTGATGATGGACATTCCATTTGATAATAACCTCGTGGTGGTGGATGTTCGTAAACCTACGGAATTTGCAGATGGGCATTTAAAAAATGCACTTAATATTCCGCTGAATGATATGAGTGATCCCGCCAGCATGGCCAACCTCGAAGAAGAACAGAATATCTATGTTCATTGTGCAGGAGGTTATCGCAGTGTGATCGCTTCTTCTTTATTAAAAAGACAGGGCATTCACAATCTTCGCAACATACTGGGAGGTTGGGGAAAAATCAAAGAACAGAAAAAAGCTCAGATCGTAAAAGAAACCAGTGTGCTGAACTGATCTTACAACTTCAATTTGGCAAACAACGCAAAATGATCTGATGCAAACCGGCCGCCCCAGGTTTGGGATATAGTGGCATGTTGCAACACTTTCCATTTTCCTTTTACAAAAATGTAATCAATGGGCTCGTCATCCACTTCTTTGGAACGAAATCCATTGAAAGTGCCTGTTGGGCCATAATGAACCGGCGACAGTTCTTTAGTATCTGTAAATCGTAACGGATCATCTTTATCCAATACCACTTGTATGGGTTCATCAGCAGGCTTTGAATTAAAATCTCCCATGATGATCACAGGAGTATTGCCAGCTATTTCCTTCACTTTTTGTTTTAGCAGTTTTGCACTTTCTCTTCTTGCCACTTTCCCGATATGATCGAAATGCGTATTAAAAGCAAAGAAAACTTTCTTCGTTAGTTTGTCTTTGAATTTGCACCAGGTTGCCACTCTTGTAATAGCAGCATCCCAGCTTTTGCTACCGGGCACTTCGGGTGTTTCTGACAACCAGAATGTTTTTGTTGCGATCAGTTGTAATCTTACTGTATCATAAAAAATAGCTGAATATTCTCCTTTGATTTGTCCATCATCTCTTCCCACACCGGCATATTTGTATTTTGTCAGACCCTGCTGCAGATCCATCATTTGCTCATGCAAAGCTTCCTGCACACCCAATAAATTCACTTCATGAAATAATATTTGTGACGAAACTTTATCTTTCCTATATGGCCAGGCATTCAGGCTATCAGAGGCAATATTGAGCCGGATATTAAAACTCATTACATTCAAGGGCTGTTGCGCCACCATTGTAATGGATAGTAGCAATGCAAGTGAGAGCAAGATCTTTTTCATAACACTAAAAATAAAACAGGTGCAGCATTTGGCCACACCTGTTTATAACTTTCAGCTAAATGAATTAATATTTCAACTGCTTCATAATTTCTTCCACAGCCTTGTCGATTTGCGGGTCACGGCCGTTGATCCTGTCCTCAAAAGTGTTGATGACCAAAATATCCGGGTGAACACCAGTCATTTCAAGATCCTTTCCATCCAGTGAATAACAACCCCAGGCCGGCATGCGAACACCGGAACCATCAACCAGGCCAACACCACTGGTGAAAATGATCCAGCGATAAGTTTCATTACCGATGATCTTACCCAATTTTAATGCTTTGAATCCCTGTGAGGTCATTTCCGCGTCGCTTAATGATTGCTCATTGATCAATAACACAATTGGCTTATCACTTGGTGAGAAATTGGGCTGTGGTGATTTATTTCCTTCCCGGTATTTCCACTGCAGGTAACTTTTCTGGGAAAGGAATTTCAATACTTCGTCATGCACATTACCACCGGTATTATAACGCAGATCGAATATCAGCCCGTCTTTATGGTTAAGTTCACTTGTCATATCAATAATGAACTGGTCCAGTTCTCCCTGTCCCATGTTCTTCATATAACCGTAAGCGATCCTCCCTTTGCTTTTCTCGTCAACTCTTTTCTGATTATCATCCACCCACTGATCATATAGGTTATTGAATAAACTGGCTTGCGGATGAATTTTTACATCAAAGTTTTGACCTCCGCGACTAAAAGTTAATTTCATCTCACGGTCAAGAGAAGGCTTTGAGAAATAATAGCTGCGATCCATATTTCTCTCAACGGCTTCATCATTCACTTTCAGTAATACATCACCGGGCTTTACATCAAACCCTTTCCTGTCCGCAGCCGAACGTTTCACTACATATTTTACTTTATAAGGATCATTGTCTTCAAACACAACTCCTGTTTCCATGGTTCTGTTAGTAAGCGGGATAACTTCTTCATCACCAAATGTGTTGAAACCCTGGTGTGAAGAATTCAATTCTCCCAGCATATCATTCAACAAGGTCCTTATATCTGCCCGGCTGTTGAAATAGGGGAGGAACTGCGCATAATATTTTTTTGTTTTTTCCCAATTGATGCCATGAAAATTTTCGTCATAATAACCTTCCTGCATCTGCGCCCATGTTTCATAAAACATCTGGCTGAATTCCTCTGACAAATTGCGGCGAAAAGTGTAAGCAATACTGATCGGGTCAACTTTATTAGCATCGAGACTCAGCTTGTTGATGTTTCCATTGAACAATACATAAAGCTTATCGCTTACTTCCACGATCCTGAAACCAAAACTGCCGTCAGTGCCGGCGATCTTTTCTGTTTTGTTTTGTTCAAAAGGCTCGATAACCGTTTTCCATAATG
>DASVNY010000559.1:0-10770 GCA_036383615.1 Chitinophagaceae bacterium | reverse complement strand
GTCACGCCGGCACTTTGAATATTGTTGATATGAAGAACAGTAACGGGGAGCCAACGGGCACCCGTATCGAAATAAGTTTTCCCATCCAAAACTGATTCTATGCTTAAAGTATTACTGATCGATGATGAAGAAAGAGCGACGGACTCATTACGTTTGATGATAGAGAAAACATTGCCCGAGATCGGGCAGGTGATGGTCTGTAATGATTCACGCAAGGCGGCAGATATAATACATGCTTTTCAGCCCGGACTGGTATTCCTGGATATCCAGATGCCGCACATGAATGGTTTTGAAGTGCTGGAAAAAATGCCTAATAAAAATTTCAAGATCATTTTTACAACAGCTTATAATGAATATGCTATCCAGGCCATTCGCTTCAGCGCTTTTGATTATCTCTTAAAACCTGTTGACATTGAAGAGTTGCAGGTGTCTGTGCACCGTTTTTTGGAAAATACAGAAGATTACAAACAACAATTTGAGCTGCTGAAAAATATCATGCATAATATACAGGCGCCATCTGCTGAAGAATTCAGGCTGGCGCTGCCCACCAAAGAAGGGGTTCATTTTCTTGCGCCACAGGATATCATTCGTTGTGAGTCGTTAGGGAATTACACCAAATTTTTTGTAACCAATAACCGCAGCTACCTGATATCGAGAACACTTGGAGATTATGATACACTGTTAACGCCGCATCATTTTATCCGTACGCATAAAAGTCATTTGGTCAACAGGAAATTCATCTCCTTTATTGACCATGATGGATACGTGGTGCTAAAGGATGGCAATAAAGTGGAAGTGAGTCGTCGCAGAAAAGAAGATGTCATGATCGCTTTAAAATGATCTCCTCAACGACTATTTCACTGCTTTGCGAAGCATCTTAATAACATTCCGGTACATCCAGGCTGATCCCCCGGTGGCAGTTGCGATAATAAAACTGCTTGCCAGCATGATCTTTACAAATAGAAATATCTCCTCTATCCAGCTCATGGGAAATTCATAGGCAAGGATGCGAACAACGGCATACACAAAAAGAGAAAGAATGCTGCCGGAGTACAAAGCCTGCAGCAGCATATTTCTCCTGTGTCGAAAAAAGAACTGTTTCATTTCGAATTTTCAAGTTTAAGGTTTTGGAGTGTAAAATTGAGGGAAATCGAATTACAGGAAAAGGATACCTGATTGAATGGGCGGTTTTGGTTAATGAATGGCCGGTAATTCTTAATGAACTGTTCTTAAGTGATACGGCGAAGGAGTATCTACTTCAGGGAGCAGTATCACTTCAGGACAAAAAAGTAAGAAGCTGTCTCAAAAGCTGTTTATTGTCTCGCTACGACGCAAAGCCGCTACGGCTAAATATTGTGAGAGTCTTTCTTTGCGACGTTGCGTCGTTGCGAGATACTTTTATTTAGTCTTTTGAGACAACCTCTTTGCTAAGCGGCGTTTTTAAGTGCCCGCATCACTTCTTTTTTCTTTCTCCTTGATATCTCGGCCTTCGAAGTGTCCTGCATTATGATATTCCCGACAGGATCGATAAAAAGAATATGTTGCGTATTCACCAAATGACTTCGATGTGTTCTTACAAAGCCAAGCGATCCCAGCATTTCTTCATATTCACCAAGGACTTTTGCGATAACCATTGGTTTTCGATTGGTAAAGTAAATGCAGGTGTAGTTACTACTTGCTTCCATCCTGATGATCTCCTGTGGCTGGAAGAAATACAAACCCTCCGAACTTGATATTGCCACTTTGGAAGAAGTATTTATCACGCTGTTATTATAAGTGTTCATACGAACAAGTTTGGAGTTTTATTTTTTAAGCAATTGCTCTACCGCCTTCTTCAATTCGTCAATTTGCTGTTGCTGGGTTTCGATGATCTTTTGTTGTTCCTGCATAGCCTTGATCATGGGTACAACAAAATCCGAATAACGCAGCGCATAGGTTTGTTTACTGTCATCTTTTGGTTTATCAACACCACTGAAATTATAGCCCAGTTCTTTAGCGGCCTGTTCTACTTCCTGTGCCATGAAACCCGTCAGTACATCACTTCTTTTTTCCAAACCCCTGTAAGAACTTTTCTGTTCAGCATTCATTTCTTTTGTGTTGAATGAATTGATCGCATCCGCGTCCAGCGTATAAGTTATCGGCCTTAGCTTTTTAATGAAAGCAATGCCTGGCACATCTTCCTGTACATTACGTTTAAAACGTCCATCGCTGAAATTGCTCCAGTTGGCATAACCACCTATTGATGTAACCGAGGTGTTGCCGATAACAACTTTGTTGTTGGCATTCACGAGCGCATTATATCCGAGTGCCATTGCATTGGTAAGGTTATTGGCTGATACGTCTGCGTTATAACCAAATGCTGTATTATTTGTCCCGGTTGTGTTTACTGAAAGTGTGCTGTATCCAACAGCAGTATTGCTGCTACCGGAAGTATTACTAAACAAAGCCAGTGATCCAACAGTAGTATTATAAGTGCCATCAGTGTTTGTATATAAAGCACTGCGACCAACTGCTGTATTTTCACCGCCAGTAGTTGTATTTAATAAGGCGTTACTACCGATGGCTGTGTTGTCTGCTGCAGTAGTGGCTGCGTTAAGTGCTTTATAGCCGAGTGCTGTATTTGCATATCCCAACGTGTTACTGTAAAGCGCCTTTGATCCAACTGCAGTGTTTAAAGTGCCATGCGTTGATAAGGTAGCGCCGGCTCCATTATTTGCAAGCGTTGAATCACCTACTGCAACCAGGTTTGACGACACATCAGCATTGCCTAACGCCATATAACCTACTGCGACATTTGCATTTCCAGTAGCGTTCTTATACATTGTATATTTTCCCAGCGACACGTTCCTGCTGCCACTCTTGTTTTGATATAATGCTGTATAACCAATGGCAATATTATCATTACCGCTCGTGTTATCCTTCAGGCTTGATCTTCCTGCTGCAACATTATCGTTGCCGGTGACATTACTTGCCAATGATGAATAGCCAACTGCTATGTTTGAGCTTCCTGTCGTATTGTATTCCATAGCAAGGGCACCCAATGCAGTGTTGGCATCTCCCGTTGAATTGCTCATCAAAGAATGATAGCCTGTTCCGGTATTGGCGAATCCTTTTGTAGTGAGGTATAGACTTTTTGAGCCGATAGCTGTATTATATAATCCTTCAAAAAATGAATAATCATATGCGCCCGTGCTGTATAGTGCAGAATCACCGATGGCGACAAGATTGCTGAGTTTTATATTATAGGTCAATGCCCGGTTCCCGATCGCAACATTGGAATAACCAATAGTGTTACTTGTTGCTGCACCAGCACCTACCGCAGTGTTTTCGTTACCGCTCGTGTTATTACTTAATGTACTTTCTCCCAAAGCTGTATTGGCACGACCTGTTGTATTATTTCTAAGGGCATCAGATCCCATTGCGTTATTATTACTTCCGAAAGTGTTATTTAGTAATGCATAATCTCCAATAGCCACGTTGAAGGTCCCGTGTATATTTGATGTAAGCGAATTATATCCTACTGATGTGTTGCGATAACCTGTTCTATTGTTGTAAAGAGCTTTAGAACCGATAGCAGTATTTTGTGTTCCCTGGTAACCCGTTGCTCCCGCACCATTATAATGCAAAGCAGAATCGCCAATAGCAACGATGTTGGAAGAGTTTTCGGCCCTGCCCATTGCTTCAAATCCCATCGCCACATTACTAGCCCCGGTTAAATTGTCCAAAAGAGCATCAAATCCAATGGCTACGTTCCTGCTTGCTGTTGTAGCTGATCCCATCGTTCCTACTCCAATAGACACATTAGAACCTCCTGTTGTGTTATTCGACAGAGCCCAGTTTCCAATACCCACATTGCTGCCGCCAGTAGTATTATCCAGGAGCGTTCCATAACCAAGGCCAACATTTTGCCTGCCCGTGGTATTTTTATACAAACTGTAATGACCCAATGAAGTATTATCCTCACCGGTAGTATTATTCGTCATCGACGCTGTTCCGATCGCTATATTATTATAACCATCTGTATTACCGAATAGCGCTTTTGAACCCAATGCAATATTGGAATAGCCGCCTGCATTTGTAAAGAGCGATGAATCTCCCACGGCAATAAGATTCGATTTACTTACATTCATCCTCAGTGCATGTATGCCGATCGCTACATTTGAAAAACCGGTCTCATTTTTTTCAAGCGCTTCATATCCTAAAGCTGTGTTTTTATTTCCTGTTATATTATTTCTTAAAGCGCCCATACCAAAGGCAGCATTACCTTGCCCCTCCGTATTGTCATTTAACGCACTTGCTCCCAGTGAGGTATTGTAACTTCCTGTTGTATTTAGCATCATTGATTGCTTGCCAACAGCCGTATTTAAAACACCCGTCGTGTTTTGCTCACCGGCGATATATCCTAAAAAAATATTCCCATTAGGATGAAGCAATCCATGACGCTGGTTATTCAATTTGAAAAGAAGAGGCTGGTTGTCTGTTGTTCCAATAAAGTTTGTTGCCGGAGTAGTGCCGCTATTACCAGTCAGTCCCCAGCCAGTTCCACCACCGGATGAAGCTGCGAAATTATTCCAGGCACTACCGCTATAATACCAGAAACTGTTTGTGTTAGTGTCAAACACTAATAGGCCATTCGCAGGTGATGCGATAGCGGCACGTTGCGCACTTGTCATCCTTGGTATCAACAAGCCTTTGGAAGTGCTGCTGACATCGAGCATTGCACTTGTGTTTGGTGTATTGGTGCCAATACCGACGTTTTGTGCAGTTGCTGAAAATAAGATAAAGGTTAATGTAGCTGTAACAAATAATTTTTTCATACAGTTTAATTTGATACCGTAAAATTTGTACTTGATAAAGGCGAATAAAAATTTATGCTGCAGCAACGGAAGTATTTAAGTTGAAATGTAGAAAACGGAAGTTGAGACGTAACGATGAAAAAAAACATCATTTTACTATGTAAAGGCTGGTCTGGGGCAATACATACAATTCAAATCCGGTTTCCTACATTTTAAACCCCATTTTGCAGGAAGCGAACCAGTTTTTTTGCCTGCGGTCTTTTTGTGACTATTTTGAGTGAGTGAAACTATCCCGGTATATCATACTGCTTATTGCGGTCGTAGCATCAACTGGTTTATATAGCCAGCCTTCTGATATCAATTTTCATTTTGTTAGCACAAAAGACGGGCTAAACGATAACTACATCACAAATATCGTCCAGGATAAATATGGCTACATGTGGTTTGTTAGCCTAGGTGGCTTAAACAGGTACAATGGAAAAACAGTAAGACGATTCACGAATGTAGCCGGCGACAGCACTTCTTTACCTTCTGGTATTCCCTGGTGTGTTGTCAGTGATACCAAAGGTCGTTTATGGGCCGGTTTCGATTTTGGCCTGTTCGAATACGATTTTGATAAGAATATTTTTATTCGTCATAGAACACTGGATGGCATTTATGTGCAACAAATAGCTCCCGGCCCTGATAATAGATTATACCTGCTAACAAGCCGTGGTTTGTTTATTTATGATCCTGGCAAAAAAGTTCTTGTAAATATGGATACCGTTAGCAAAACCATAAAAGAGCAGGGAAGAAGTTTTGTCTGGGCCAATAAGGATAATCTGTATATCGGCACTTCAAACGGGTATATCATCTATAATGTATATAGCAGGAAGACAGAGTTGGTTAAACTGGAGTCGGGCGCCAATTTCTATCCCTCCAAAATGACAATCGACAGGTCTGGCAATATATGGTTGTGTGATAACAGTAATTTTCGTTTACTGAAATATGATCCTTCTGCTAAAAAAACTACGATCATTTCTGATCATCCTGTAATAAAAGCAACTAAAAAACAGGCATCCTATAATGGCCTCATCTGCGATAGTTCGGGAAATATCTGGGCAACGACCTCATTAACCGGTTTATTAAGAATTAATAGTTCAACCGGTGATCCGCAATATTTTTTCAGAGAACCCAACCAGGAAGGAAATACACTTGATATTTTAAGCTGCATTTACCTTGCAGGCGATGGGATCATCTGGGTTGGCGGTGTAAAAGGTATTATAAACTTTAATCCCCGCAGCCAATTATTTTCTACAGTTTATCCATTGCCGGAAGGGAAATTAATGGGATTGTCAAGAGCAATGATCGAAGACAGGTCGGGCAACTGGTGGTTCACTTCTGGAAATGGTATTAGTCGTTATAACCCGGTTGATCATCGATATACAACCTGGCGTAATGAGCCGGGAAAAAAAGAACAGATCTATTATAATTCAGTTCGTGGTATTGCGGAAGACGATAAGGGCATAATATGGATCGCAACAGGAAGGGGTATTAATAGTTATACAGCGGGCCAGGCCGAATTGAAATTTTATTCGATAAAGGATTCCATTCCCAATGCATTTTATTTCAGCGCCAATGCCGATAGTAAAGGAAGGGTTTGGTTCGGTACCAAAGATTATGATGGCTTATATTATTATACAAGCGCTACAGGTAAATTCAGTAGTATAAAGGATCATCCATTGCTCAGGCAATACAGGGGAGTGGGTGCAAGGATCGTTTATGAAGACAGTAGAAAAAGATTATGGATAGGTGCCAATGGATCGGGATTGATAATGGCAGATGAGGCAAATGGGAAAACCAGGCATTGGTTCAATAATGACTCAACAAAGAATACTGTTATCGGCAATACGATCATTGATATCAAAGAAGATAAAAAGGGAGTGATATGGGTAAGCACATTTAACGGAGTAACCGGCATTGACGTGGAGAACGAAAAATATATATGGCTGGATGATAAAACTTTTTTTAATACTAACTATACCGGCCCGCTTGCAGTGGATTCATTAAATCGTTTATGGATCGGCACAGCCAATGGCTTATATGTAACTGATGGGCAAAGAAGATCAGAGGGTATTTTTAATTTGCCGGATGGACTCGCTGACAATTCGTTTACCGAGCATTCAGGTTATGTTTTGCGCAATGGCGAAATAATGATGCCGACGCCTAATGGATTTGTTAAGTTCAACCCCGGAGAGTATAAACCTCAACTTTCAGGATATGGTTTCTATATTTCATGGATAGATGTTTTTAATAAACGACAATATTTGCCTGCTTCAGCAGGCGCTGCTACCCGGTTGAAGCCAAATGAAAATTCTTTTACAATTGGTATGGAAGCGGTGAATTATATTAATTCATCACAAACATGGTATGCATATAAATTGGATGGTCTTGAAAAGGAGTGGCATTATACACAGGATCCCAAAGCTGTTTACACGCATGTGCCCGGTGGCGATTATATTTTCCGCTATAAAGCAACTTCAAATGTGAACGATTGGGCCGTGCAGGAGAAAACATTCAATATTCATATCGCTACTCCATTCTATAAAACAAAATGGTTCTTGCTGATGATGGGCTTGATACTGGCGGCCTGTATCTATTTTTTATACAGGTATCGTATCAGTAAGCAGAACCAGCTGTATGAATTACAGGCAAAAGCGCAAATGCTGGAAAAAGAAAAAGCACTGGTGATGTATGAAAGTCTCAAACAGCAATTGAATCCACACTTCTTATTTAACTCACTTACTTCCCTATCCGGCCTGATCGAGACGGATCAGCAGTTAGCGGGAAATTTTTTAAAGCAGATGTCGAAGATCTATCGTTATATCCTTAAAAGCCGGGATAACGAATTGGTGACATTGAGAGAAGAGATCGGTTTTGTTCAAACCTATATCAATCTTCAGAAAACAAGGTTTAAGCAAGGGTTGGAGGTTAATATTAATGTCGATGAAAATTACCTGCACCGGAAAATACCGCCGGTAACATTACAAAACATGGTAGAGAATGCCATCAAGCATAATATTATCGATAATGATTCGCCGTTGCTGATCAGCATATTTGCGGATGAGGATTATCTCGTGATAGAAAACAATCTTCAAAAGAAGCATGTGGTTGAAACATCCAATCGGCAGGGACTTGCCAATCTTGAATCGCTATACAGGTATTTAACAGAGAAGCCGCTCGTCATTGAAGAAAATGAAAGAGACTTCCGCATAAAAATTCCATTGCTCTAACACAAATGTTGAAATATGAAAGCAGTAATAATCGAGGACGAAGAAATAATCGCCAAAGTGCTGGAGAATACGATCAAAAAAGTAGATGATAGTATTGAGGTTATCGATATCCTTCCAAGCCTTAAAGTGGCGCGCAAATGGTTTGGTAATAATGCCGAACCTGATATCCTTTTTATGGATATCCAGTTAAGTGACGGCGTGAGCTTTGACCTGCTGGAACATTATAAATTATCATGCCCGATCGTTTTTACTACAGCCTATGATGAGTATGCGATAAGAGCCTTTAAAGTAAACGGAGTCGATTACCTGTTGAAGCCTGTTGAAGAAGAGGAACTGAAAAGAGCTATTGAAAAATGTAAGAACATCATTAATAAACAATCAACTCCTGCTGCAGATATCAATAGTTTGATCCTGAGTTTAGCTAATCCCGGTGCTTCAAAATACAAGCAACGGTTTGTTGTGAATGTGAGAAATCAATGGATGCCGGTGCAGGTTAAGGATATTGCCTGTTTCACGAAGGAAGTGTTGAACTATATCTATTTATTCAATGGCGAAAGATATATTGTTGATGTGAATACATTGGATGAAGTGGAGGAGGTAATAGACCCGGGACAATTTTACAGGGCCAATAGGCAGTTTATTATCAATATTGATGCTGTTCAATCAGTCAAGCCTGTTGAGAATTCAAAACTAATTATCAAGCTAAAAGAGCCTAACCACAAATTTGAGATCGACATGAGCAGGGAAAAAACACCTGTGTTTAAAAAATGGATGGACAGGTGATGAACGGATGAACAGATGAACAGACGAACAGATGAAGGGGAAAGCATCCCGCCGATCGGCGGGATGCTTTCGGGAACGAGGTTTTAAAATGAAAAGGGTTTAATTGAATTATAGTTTCCTGACAAGGTGACCAGAAAAGAAAGTCGAATATTTAGAATCCTCAATCGGCATGTTTTCATTGGTTATGGCTCCATTGGTTTGGCGAACTTTAATATATATTTTGTCACCCGTATTTAGGAGCAGATCTGTACTTCCATTCAGATGGGGTGTATTGCCCGGCGCATCCTGGCTAAATATTGCAATTATTTCTTCAATGCCATTTCTTAATAAGTAGATGGTTATTTCAACATAGTTATAATCTACAAAGCTACCGAATGCTATTTTTCCATCAAATCCTACAGCTACAGCGAAATGATATACTCCATTCATGGGGGCGTAGAAAACACTGGACTCTGAAGGATTGCCATTTTCGGTGGTCGAAATATAGTTGTTCCCGAGATCGAACTCCTGGTTCTTAAATTGCACTTTTACATTATGGTTGTGTTGCAATTCTGGAAATCCATCTATCACACCCGACACTCTGAATGCAACACCTGGTATTGAAACAGCTTCTTGCCATGTAGCATTTCCCTGCACATCACTTGTCAATACTTTTCCTGCCCCGGGACTGGTATTGCCACCTGCAATTTTTACATTACCATTTGTTTCAAGCGCATATCCTGATGTGCTGCTTCCAAAAAGTGCCGTTCCTGTATTTGATGTTGCCTGCACTGCTCTATAGTTATCACCCAGTGCTCTAACAGCGATACCATTTTGTGAAGTGCCATACACACCTTGTGTATTGGCAGCATGTGACACACCCACGACACCACTACCGGCAGTACCAAAATTCTGCCCATGCACACCTGCGGTACCTAAAGCAGTAGTTGTAACACCTTTTATACCATAACCAGTAGTTGAAGTTGCTTCAATAGCACTACCTGTTCCTGAATTTTCTATTGAAACAGCGGCCCCGGTATTTGCTGCATTGGTTTGGTAGATCTTTAATTGATTACCCAAATGATTTCCCGCGATCTGCATATTTGCAGCCGTGCTGGCTGGATTAGCTAACTGCGATTTTACTGTGATCCCCGCGCCTTTATTAAGAAGATCCGTGAGTGTATTGGTGTTAGCGGGATTATTATTTTCACCATAAAAGGCGGTACCATTGTCAGCATATGATCTTACTGATTGCGAGCCTGCGCCATTCGAGAATGCAAAAAGTCCCCAACTACCTGCACCGGTTGCTTTTGCAGTCATACCAATGCCAAATTGAGCAGATGAAGAGCCTTCAATAGCTGCACCAGTTCCCTGGTTAGTTACCTGCAAAGCTGAAGTTGTTGCGTTGGCTGATTGTGAGAATGGGAGAACAAGCCCACCACCACTTGTATAAAGATTTTTCCAGGCGGCGCCATCATAGGTCCAGATGGTTTTTGTGTCTGTATCAAAAACTAAAAGACCCATTGCCGGGGAAGCGATAGCAGTACGCTGTACTGATGTTACTCTCGGCATCATAAAACCTTTGGTAGTGCTTTTTACATCCAGCATAGCACTGGTTGCAGCAGTTGTTCCATCGTTATTAATAGCAACATTCTGTGCATTTACATAAAGCACTACAAAGAATGTTGTGAGAAGTGAGGTTAACTTTTTCATTTTTTGCTTGTAAAAGGTTATGGTTTTTAATTGCAGATCAAAAATGATAAAGAATTAAGCCGAATAAAAGTTTAAACTGGTCACCTGCCAATTATCTTATGCGATGTGATTTTATTTCCAATTAAAATGCAGCAGGTTTACTAATTGAAAGTTGAGCATTGAAAATCGAGCATTGTCTTAGTTGAAAAAGGGAAATGTTCAATGCTCAACCAAAAAGAAAGCATCCC
>DASVNY010000558.1:0-5149 GCA_036383615.1 Chitinophagaceae bacterium | reverse complement strand
CCTTTCTACGAATGAAAATCCTTTGCCCATTTCCAGCAAAAACTGCTGTAGCTTATTCAATAGTTCTGTTTCAAGTTCTTTTTCATACAATGTTGCGCTGGGTTTCAATTGCAGGAATTCCAGTACATACGGATCTTTTATAAAATCAAATATGTTAGGCTTATCATCTTTCGCCAATTTTTTTGATAATGATTTTAAGGGCTTTTTGTTCTTAGAGGATAGAAGCCGTTCATAATAAAAAGAATTGATCTGTCTTTCGAGCACCCTTGTACTCCATGTATTTTCCGCGGCCTCATTCATATAGTACTGTCGTGCTTCCGGGTTTTCTACTGCCATAAGCGACCTGTAATGCGTCCATGATAATTCAGGGCGCAGCACTTTTCCCTGTTGTTTAAATTGGTCACGCACTGCGTGACCAATTGGAAAAGCGTTATAGAAAAGCCGCATATACTTCAGGTTAGTAACGGTAAATCCTCTGCCAAATTCTTTTGTTAGTCTTTTAGATAACCGGTCAATCAATTGTTCTCCATAAGTTGCCCTTTTCCCCTTCAATATTTCTTCTTCGATCCGCTCACCTATTTTCCAATAGGCCATAACCATAGAAAAATTTACAGACCGGACAGCATTGTTCCTCGCCAGCTCAAGAATAGCTTTTACATCAGTATAGATATTTCTTTTTCTACCCCTCATTTCCATATATAAATAAACAGTATCGCCAGCTCGATCACACCTGCCAAAAAGCAGATCGCATATACTTGAACTTTTCCTGATTGTATCTTTTTAATTCCTTCAGATACCGCCTGTGTTGTATTGCCGGTTAGGTTTATCATTCCGTCCACCACATTACGATCAAACCAGGCAGCTGGTCTCCCGATAAGGTTAAAGATTATTTTTCTTGTGATGAACACATATATCTCGTCGATATAAAACTTGCGATAAGCTGCTTTGTATAAACCTCCCAATGAGGCAGCCAGTTTAGCCGGGCGATCATTTTGTTTTTTATAAAGCCACATCGCAGTAAAAATGCCAGTTAAACCAAGCACAACAGGCGCAACAGAAAATGCAATATCAAAATGAGCAGCTAATGGAGCGCCGTCTGAACTAACATATTTTCCAAAGGGAATGAACCCTGCAAATACTGCGGCAATTCCAAGAATAACTAATGGAAGAATCATGGAGAAACCGCCTTCTCCGTGTTTTTCGCCATGAAGATCTGCCTGCTTGTTCCAGAATATGCTGAAGTATAAACGGAACATATAAAAAGCCGTAAGTCCTGACGTGATCAACGCGATCCAGTAAATAACCGGGTTGTTATGATAAGCGGCTAATAAAATTTCTTCTTTACTAAAGAACCCTGCGAAAGGAGGTACACCGGCAATAGCGAGACAGGCAATTAAGAAAGTGGCATGAGTAATAGGCAAATATTTTCTCAACCCACCCATATCTTTCATTTCATTGCTATGTATATAATGTATCACGGCGCCTGCGCCAAGGAATAGCAAAGCTTTGAACATCGCATGCGTAAACAAATGGAACATAGAGGCTGTAAAACCTAATCCAGCTTCACCACCATATTTTGAAACGCCCAATGCAAACATCATGAAGCCGATCTGGCTCATGGTAGAATAAGCCAATACTCTTTTAATATCAGTTTGCGTGCAGGCAATGATCGCTGCAATGATGGCGGAGATTGCGCCAACCCATCCAACAACTTCCAAAACAGCGGGAGTGGTGATCGCGAAAATGGGAAACAGTCTTGCTACCAAAAAAACACCGGCAACAACCATAGTAGCGGCATGTATCAATGCCGAAACAGGAGTGGGGCCTTCCATGGCATCGGGTAACCAGATATGCAGGGGAAACATGGCACTTTTTCCCGCACCACCCATAAACACGAGCATAGTGCCCCATGATAATGCTGAAACACCAAGAAAAGAGGACGTGACTGCCGATTTTACTTCACTTGACTCCTGTGAAGTAAGCGTAGCGATCATTTCATTAAAATCGAGTGTGCCTGATGAATAAGAAAGAATAAGTATCCCGATCAAAAAACCAAGATCAGCAAAACGGGTAACGATAAATGCTTTTTTGGAAGCGGCCACTGCCGATGGTTTGTTATAATAAAAACCGATCAGCAGGAAGGAAGAAACACCCACCAGTTCCCAGAAGAAATAGATCTGGAAAAGATTGGATGAAAGAACGAGGCCCAACATAGAAAAAGTGAACAATTGCAGGTAAGCGAAATAGGTTGGGAACCTTTCTTCACCTTTCATATAGCCGAGACTGTAGATATGCACCATTAGCGAAACAAAACTTACGACCACGATCATCATCGCTGAGATCGGATCGAGCAGGATGCCCATATCTATAGAGAGCTTATCTGAAAATTGCAGCCAGGTATATTTTAAAGGGATCTCCTTTGCGAATGAACCATCGTGGCTTTGCGTAAAATAATTATAAGCGATATAAATAGATAGAGCGGCAGACGCCAGTAATAAACCTGTTGCAATGATGCCAGCACTGTTTTTAAAGTTTTTTCCAAACAGTCCAAGCAGAACAAACCCTGCAAGGGGAAGAAGAGGTATCAGCGCTATAGCAGTTGCGTTGGGCATGTTTCGTTAATACTTTAGATCTTCAGCATTCTCCACATCAATGGAATGATGGCTTCTATACAGGTTAATAATAATAGCTATGGCCACCGCTGCTTCCGCAGCTGCGATCGCAATAATGAATATGGTAAAAAACAAACCATCAAGCTGGTTGGGCCATATATATTTATTAAAAGCAATAAAATTCAGGTTCACACTATTTAGTATCAGCTCAATGCTCATCAGCATGGTGATAAGGTTTCTTCTTGTGAAGAAACCATACACGCCGATAAAGAATAGCGCCGTGCTCACAAACAGAATATGATATAATCCAGGTTCGGTCATTTGGTTTCAGGTTTGGCCCTTAGGGCAATTACAATACAACCAACCAATGCTGCTAATAATAATATACTTACCACTTCAAAGGGTAATGCATAACCCTTGTCCGACACGTTTAACATATTTTCTCCAATATTGGCAACGGTGGGCGCAATAGCATTGGCGGATTGCTCATAAAATGTATTTTCATACACCTGCAACATGGTTAACGCAAAACCACAGAAAACAGCAAGAGCGGAAAATATTTTACGGCCAATCTTTTGTTTAGGTAATTTATCACCCGCTTGTTGTGTGAGAAAAATGGAAAAGATGATCAGCACCACGATGCCGCCCACATACACTACTACTTGCACAGCAGCAATAAATTCATATTGCAACCAGAAGTAAATGCCTGCTACACCTATCAATGAAAAAAGAAGATAGATTGCCGCACGGAATATTTGTCTTGTGGAGACCGACAACAGGGCACACACTAATGTAAGTGCAGCCAGCAGGTAAAATATGACAGTTGATCCGTTCATTTATTCCACCCCGTCCATGATCTTTGAACCGGGATTGTTTAAAATTTTTGTTAGCTGGCTCCTGTCATACACACTGTGTTCAAATGTCTGTGCCATTTTAATAGCGTCGGAAGGACATGCTTCGACGCAGAGATTGCACATCGTGCAAAGCTCCAGGTGATACACCAGTTTATCGATCGCTTTTTTCTTTTTTCCTTCCGGGGTCAGTTCGTTTTTAAAGATCACTTTGATCGTTCCATTGGGACAGGCAAGCTCGCAAGCCTGGCAGCCGGTGCAGCGATGTTCGTTATTCTCATTATGCGGCATCACCACTTCACCTTTGAATCGCTCCGGTAGTATCAATGTATCCTTGTTGTCAGGATACTGTTGCGTGATGATCTCTTTATGATGTGTGAAATAATAGAACGTCCGCCGCATACCTTTAAGCAAAGACTTTACAGCGCCGCCAACTTCTTTTATATATTTCACTATATACATAAACTCTACTATTAACTCTAAACTTTTAACTCACAACTCTAAACTCTAAAAGTGCCATCCCATGATCGCTATCAACGTTGCCAACAGTAAGTTGATCATACTGATCGGCAACAGGTATTTCCATTCGAGGTTCAATAACTGGTCGATCCTTAATCTCGGGAAGGTCCAGCGGAACCACATAATAACGAATATCAGGAAAAAAGTTTTTCCAAAGAACCATAAGCTGGATGGAATATAGTCCATCACATGATTAAATCCTTCCCAGCTGCCGATATGCAAAGGCATCCAGCCGCCAAGAAACAGTGTAGCTCCAATTGCACAAACGATAAACACGTTGACATACTCAGCTAAAAAGAACAGTGCGAATTTCATACCCGAATACTCTGTATGAAATCCTGCTGTTAATTCCGATTCTGCTTCGGCCAGATCAAAAGGAGCCCTGTTTGTTTCTGCGGTTACAGCAATAATAAATGTTACAAAAGCAATGATCGCAGGAATATGTCCTTTGAAGATCCACCAGCCATTTGCCTGTGCATTGATGATATCCGATAGCTGCAGGCTTCCTGTAAACACAACAATGGTAAGAATAGAAAGCCCGGCGGATAATTCATAACTCACGATCTGGGCGCCGCTTCGCATCGCGCCCATCAATGAATATTTATTATTACTGGCCCAGCCCGCCATCAGTATGCTGATCACCATCATCGATGAAACAGCAGACACATACAGCACACCTATATTGAGGTCCCATATCTGGAAGTTCTTTGCAAAAGCGACGGGTGCCAGCAAGAGCATGGCAACGATCATTGCAATAAAAGGCGCTAAGTTGAAAAGGAATTTATCAGCCCCACCGGGAGTGAAGCCTTCCTTCACCAATAGTTTTAAAGTGTCGGCAAATGATTGCAACATTCCTTTTGGCCCCACGCGATTGGGTCCTAAACGTATCTGCATCCAGGCGGAAACTTTTCTTTCCATCAGCACAAGCACCAAGCCCAGCATCGCAAATAAGCTGATAACACCCAATCCCACAATGGCCATTTCAAGAATAAGCACCATGGTTGGGTTGAAATTGGCACCCAACCATTCATGAATACGATCTGCTATGTTAGAAAAACTCCACATAGTTAAATGTTAAATGTAAAATATTAAATGTAAAATGATTGAATCTAAATAGAAACTGCATCTCTCATTTTACATTCTACATTTAATATTTTACATTTTTAT
>DASVNY010000557.1:0-5826 GCA_036383615.1 Chitinophagaceae bacterium | reverse complement strand
ACATAAAAGTGGAAACACCACGCTCAGGTGAATATAGAATAACAGGGAGAGGGATGCTTACCCCAAAAAAATGAAACTCATGCCCGTTCAGAACGTGGCCAAAGATGACTTCAGCCGCATTAAATTTCTTCGGCTCAGCGCCTTCGCCATCGCCGCCGTCACCAGCAAAAGCCGGCATGGAAAAAATTAGTAAAAAAAGGCTGAAAACCGCTACTGTAAAGGATTTGAAAGGCCGAACTACCATACCTGTTCCGAAATTTGGCGCAAAGATAAGGGGGGGATGATGAAAAACCTCGAAATTGAGCAATTACCCTTTTTCTTTTTCGTCAAGGTATTTTTTGATCTTTTCCAGCTCTAAAACATCGAGTTGGTCCTTGGGTCTTCCAACAGCTTTTTTATTGGCCAACAGATCATTAATATGTAAAAAAGGAACCTGTACACCATCAAGATCGGCTACTCTTGCCCGGGCGAGACACTCATCAAAGGATTTGTTTTCAAGTCCTTTCATGGATGTCATAATATCAAGAACTATTCCGTTAGAAATATAGAATTGGGTCCATCCAGGAATGAACTCCATTGTTTCAAATGACGAAAAATCACCATAACCTAGTTCTGAATAGGCATTCCTGAAATTTTTCCTGTTCCCGGCAGTATCTTTTAGCCATAAATCGGTGTCTTTAGTGGCCCTGATAAATCCGTTCATGTTTACTGCGAATCCTCCAACCATAATATAGATAACACCGTGCTTGTTTAGCACCCGCCAAAAATCTAACAAGCCATCATCCATTATATCCATAAAAAAGCTAAGCTCACTTTACGATTTTGGCCGAAGACAACATTTTGCCAATACGCATCATTCTGCAGAATAACTGAAATCTTTGCATGTCAGTCATTTCAAGACTTTGGATCATATTGAACTTATCCGCCTCCTCCTGTGAAGAAAAAGTCCTCATATATGGCTCAGCAGGTTCCTGAACCATACCTATTTTCTTATTCTCCTCATACTTCTTCATGAAAGCAATTTACTAAATATCTTAGAAATCAGTTGGCTTTTGCCGCATGTTTTTCAAACTGCATCTCATAAAGTTGAGCATAGGACCCACCATTCCGAAGCAGTTCTTCGTGGGTTCCCATTTCTTTTATTTCACCCTTATCAAGCACAATTATTTTATTGGCTTTGCGGATAGTAGAAAGACGATGAGCGATGACAATCGATGTTCTTCCCATTATTAAGGTATCAATGGCATGTTGTATCAGCATCTCGCTTTCTGTGTCAACAGATGAAGTGGCTTCATCCAGTATCAGGATGGATGGGTTATATAAAAGTGCCCTGATAAAAGACAGCAATTGCCGCTGACCCAATGATAAAGTGGCCCCTCTTTCCATCACATTATAATCATACCCTCCCGGCAATTGCATGATAAAATCATGCATGTCTATCAACTTAGCTGCCTCAATTACTTTTTCACGGGTGATCTCAGGATTACGCAACGTGATATTGTCAACAACAGATCCTGAAAAAAGAAAAACATCCTGCAACACCACTCCCACATTTTTTCTCAATGTATCAAGATCGAATTGCTCAATATTAATATCATCGATCCTGATCGCTCCTTTCTGGATATGATACAAGCGGTTCAATAAACTAATGATGGTTGTCTTGCCGCTACCCGTATGCCCCACAATAGCAATTGTTTCACCCGGGTTTACCGTAAAGTTTATATCTTTTAAAACATAATGCTCATTGCTATAGGCAAACCAGGCCTTTTCAAATTCAATTTTTCCTTTTACTGCAGCTGGTTTATACGCTTCTTTGTGTGACTCGGCAATAAAATCTTCATTGTCCAGCACTTTAAAAACCCGTTCACTGGCAATGATGCCCATTTGTAAAACGTTGAATTTATCAGCGATCACACGAAGTGGACGAAATAATAAGTTCAGGCAAAGAATAAAAGATATTATAGTTCCCGCTTCAGCTTTTTGACCGGACCCATACCAAACTATCAAACCAATGGAGAGGGCCAGTACAATTTCCACAATAGGAAAAAAGATAGAATAAGCAAATATGGCTTTGATATTTGCATTACGATGCTCTTTATTTATTTTCTTAAATTTTTGAAATTCCCTTTCTTCTGAAGAAAATGCTTGCACAACAGCCATACCTGTGAGATGTTCCTGCACAAAAGCATTTAATGCCGCCACTGCATTTCTCACTTTAAAAAAAGACTGGTTAATGCTTTCTTTAAAATAGTAGGTGGCTATAATGATAATGGGAAAAGGAATTAAAGCGATCAGGGTTAGTTGCCAGTCGCTCACAAACATAAATACCAGTACACAAATGATCGAAAGCAGGTCAGCGATGATTGGCACCAGCCCATCAGAAAATATATCATTGATCGATTCAATATCATTGATCGTTCTTGTTGTTAATGTGCCGATCGGTGTTTTATCAAATTGCGAAAGATTAAGGCCAAGTATCTTGTTGTAAACAGTCACCCGCAGGTCCCTCACTACCGATTGCCCAAGCCAGGCAGTGGTAAAAGAAAATAAAAACCGCATACCAGTTTCAAAAAGAATGATGCCAACCTGTATGATCGTAATCAGGATAACCATACCGGCAATATCCAGGCGGCCGCCAAAGAAAGTTGAATTCTTATCACCACCGATATAATCATTAACCGTTAATTGTATCAGCAATGGTCTTATCGGGGTGATAACCGCCAGTAAAATTGCCAGCGCTACTGATAAATAGAATTTCTTTTTGTAAGGAGCCGCATAACTGAATACTCTCCTCAGCAAAGCAAAATCGAAAAACTGTTTTTTGGACTCAGACAATGAAAGTAAATTAAGAAAGGGCAAATTTAAACAGAACCAAACAGAAGAGATTACCGTTTACATTTTATTATCATCTCCCATCGCAATCCGGTATGCTTTGATGAATAATGCGCCGAGGTTTTTATGAGGAGGCACATAATCAACAAAGATCTCTTTGTCGGTCACGATCTTCTCCAGCTCGGACCAGAATGGCCCCCATTGAATATTAGCACCCTGGCGCAATTTCTCCGTGATCAACCGCAGAAAAGGATTGTTAACAGGCACATCGGCGATCTGCTTTGTTCCGATAATATGCGCATCCGGCGCTTTTTCCAATATATCATGGATGGCCCGGTATCCACCGCAGGATCCCATGAAAACGATCTTTGATGCTGGTGACATCTGGGCAATCGTATAAGGAGCATTATAACTATGGCCCCTGTTAATGGTAACAGTTGGAACAATATGATTTTTTTCAAGATACTGGCACAATGCTTCCTGCGCTTTTGCATCTTCCCCTGTTTCTTCAGGCAATGGCCGGTTCATGTAAATAGAAACAGGTTTGCCTTTTGCGGAGTTAACAGTAACCCATTGCTTATTGCTGCCATCAATTTTCCAATTGGCATTGCTGAACATATTGATGAGCCCGGGAAACACACCAATACCATCCTTATCGCCAAAAATAAACAACTGCACATTCACCCTTCCGCTGTCATCAGCCAAAATAGAATAGGGCACTTCATAAGCAGTTGGAATGCCCAATTCTTTTCGAAGATCTATTTTATTGGCAGTGTCGGCAGAAAGAAAAAGCTTTCGCAGGATATCATAGACAGCCATTCCCCTCTTATTATTCTGCGCAACATTCCGCTGGTAATTGTCTTCAATATTTTTCAGCATTTCAACTGCCATCGGCTTAAGTGATTCAGCGATGCTCGCATAAGAATCGGCAACATCCACTCCATCTTCCAAACCATCCGATCTTTCAAGATTTTTTACAAAGGCCCTCATCAATGTATTGGCAGGGTCCTCTTCATCCGGTTTGCTTGCTTTAGGGAAAGAAGCCAGAAAATGATCCAGCGTATTAAATCCTGCCGACATCTTAATGATCTTCCTGTACCTGTCAAAATTGACCAGCATCAGCAATGAGTCACCGCGGTTGTTGATCTTTTTCATCATTAGCGGATAGACTCCTTTCACGAAACTGGAAGTATAGATCAAACCGTCAGAAGACACAGCGAGATAATAAAGCTCCTGCGCTGTGAGTGGCTGGATACATTTGAACCGGATATCATGATTCCGCTGGTCATGCAATGCATTAATTGTGTTGATGAATATCTCTCTCGCCTTTGCCTCCATTCGTTGGGTAAGTCCGTTGAACTCAAAAGCCGTGTCCTTATTCATCGCCCTTTTCACATAATCCATATGCGTGTTCACCAGCAACCGGTAATAAAGAACAGAATCATTCTTTACATCGTCGATCTCTGCCAATGTCATTTTACCCTTTACAATATTATCGAGGAAAGGAAAATATTGCTGGCCGCTTTTGCTGGTAGCCATTTGCGCAATGGTGCGGATGAATATATCGTCTTTTATATTGCGGATGATAGTGCCAAGCTTGTTGCTGGCAGCCGCATAATCATATAACTGTTTAGGATACTTCTGCGCAATGAGCCGGACCAGGCTATCGGCAAAAGGAACATTCGGGTTATCTTTTAATATCTGTAATGTCCTGTCGGGGTAGAGTAAGCAATATTTTAAAATAACAAGATCACGGGATGGTTTATAGCCTGCATTTTTTTCAAATGTACCGCGGTCCGCATATACCAGTGAATTCGCTAATTCATAGGATGCCCGCTGAATGATCGGCTCAATGGATAATCCATTTTTATCTGCCTCAAAACATTTTTCATACCCATTGATAATATCAGGCAGGATCAGGGGATTTACTTTTTTAGAAGCTTTATTGCTCACATAAAATTTCAATGTATTCTCGATACCTCTCAGGTAACGAACTTTATTAGCCTGGTTAAGTGTGCTATCTCCTTCAATCCTGCAACGAAGCGCATCAACTTTATTTATCAGTGATCTTGTCAGCAAAAGATTGATCTCCGGGTTGGAGGAAGGAGTGAATTGTCTATCTTTTTTTCCATCAGAATTCAGGATAGCTGTTTGCTCATTCTTAATATAGTCATGAAAAATTTCCCTGGCAATAGGCGGTTTGCATGAAGAGCTTGTGCCACTGGTATCTGTAATGGAGGCAAAAGAGGTCTGGCCAACTATTTTAGTGGACATCGCCGTTATCAGGGCCAAAAGAATAAGGTATTTGGTAATTGCTATCATAAGGATCGTTGCACAAATTTAGTAACATGCGCCGACATGGCCTTTTAAGCCGGTTTTTGCTCATGAAGATGACCTTCAATAAGATACTATTGGTTGCATATTGCCAAAATAATGCCCCATTGTCATACATATTAAGTTATCATTAAGTCTCCATGAACAACCGATCCTTATTTTCCCCGTAAGCTATTTCCCGTTAGGTTTGCGCAAAATTTCGCCGTGATGGAAACAAAAGCCCGAAAGGTGCTGATAGCAGATGATGAGCCAGACATCCTTGAAATACTTAAGTACAATCTCTCCAATGAAGGGTATGAGGTTGTAACGGCGAAAGATGGTGATGAGGCTATTGAAAAAGCCCGCCGTTCACAACCCGACCTGGTGGTACTTGATGTGATGATGCCTAAAAAATCGGGCGTTGAAGTTTGCCAGGTTCTTCGGGCCCAGCCGGCATTCAAAGAAACGCTGATCATTTTCCTCACTGCTTTAAATGATGAAGGCACCCAGATCAAGGGTCTTGAAACAGGCGCCGATGATTATGTAAGCAAACCCATTAGCCCGAAGGTCTTTCTAAGCAGGGTAAATGCATTGTTCCGCCGCTTAAATAAGACAGAAGCTAAAATTCTGAAAATAGATAATATCACGATCGACCCCGAGCGGTTCATTGTGCAGGTTGAC
>DASVNY010000556.1:0-3870 GCA_036383615.1 Chitinophagaceae bacterium | reverse complement strand
TTGCACATTTAGCTGGAGCAATGATGAATGTTTTTCTGTTTACAATGGAGATAGCACAACCTTTCAATGGAACATTATTTCCGAACCACTTAATTACTCCTATCATTTTGAAACCGGTGATAAGGATTGGGAACATCATGGTTATGGCGGTATCTGGGGTGGCAAACACTTAACAGCACATCATAATTTATTTGCACATTGTAATAACCGCAACCCGCGGTTCAATGGAAATCGCCAGGGCATACAGGAGCTTGTTGATTATACCAACAATGTGGTCTATAACTGGGGTGGTAATAATATATATGCAGGCGAAGGCGGCTATTATAATATAAGGAACAACTATTTTAAATATGGTCCTTCCACTAACAAAAATGTTCGATACCGTATCGTAAATCCAGGCAAAACAGAAACGATCCCATTTGGCAAATGGTATGTTGACGGCAATTATGTGGATGAAGCAAAAGATGTTTCAAGAAACAATTGGCTCGGTGTTGTAATGGGTAATGGCGGAACTGAAACAGATAAAAGAAATTCAGTTATTGAAAAACCGCATGCGGCGGATCCAATTAATATGCAAACAGCGGAGGACGCTTTTGAATCGGTAATGAAATATGCGGGTGCAAGCTACCGGAGAGACACACTGGATGAAAGAATTATATCAGATGTAAGAAACCGCACCGGTTTTATCATTGATGTGCAGGGTCGCTACCCGCATCATTCAGCATTTGAAATGACAGTGAATGCCTGGCCGGGTTTAAAATCAGTGCCTGCGCCAGCGGATAGTGACAATGATGGCATACCTGATGAATGGGAAAAAAAGAATGGCATGAACCCAAAAGATGCTTCGGATGCTGCAAAGATCTCTTTGCATTCATTCTATAGCAATATCGAAGTGTATATAAACAGTCTGACGAAATGAAGCGGATCGCAATAATTGCTTTGGCATTGGCAATGCTGGCATTCTCTTTACCGGAGAAAAAGAAGATAAAGATCTTCATGGCCGGAGATTCAACAATGGCCATCAAGGAAACAAAAGCCTATCCTGAAACAGGATGGGGTATGCCTTTTGTTTATTTCTGGGATTCGACAGTAAAGGTTATCAATAAAGCTAAGAATGGAAGAAGCACAAGTTCTTTTCGTAATGAAGGATTGTGGAAACAGATCATGGATGAAGCAAGTGAAGGCGATTATGTCTTTATCCAATTCGGACATAATGATGAAGTGCCGACCAAGAAAACATATACAACCGAAGCGGAATTCAGGAGTAACCTTACCAGCTATATTGCCGAGACAAGAGCCAAGAAAGCCATCCCTGTATTATTGACACCGGTGGCAAGAAGAAAATTTGATGCAAATGGCAAAGTGGAAGGAACACATGATGCCTACTCACAAATAGTGAGGGAAGTAGCTGCAAAAGAAAAGACCTTATTCATCGATATGGATAAGAAGAGCCAGGCTCTCTTGCAAAGTTATGGAGAAGAGAATTCTAAACTCCTGTTCCTGCAATTACAGCCAGGCGAACATCCCAACTATCCCGAAGGCAAAATTGATAATACGCATTTCAGTGAGTTGGGAGCAAGGTTGATGGCGCAGCTGGTACTTAAAGAATTAAAAGAACTAAATATTGAATTAACAGAAAGGGTCATTGCCCCGATTAAAAAATAGATGAAGGCATTATCTCTTATATCGCTTTTAGTTGCCGGTTATGTTTCTGCCTGGTCACAATCAACGACAGGCATTACCGGTGTAAGAGATACGTTGTACAATATTGCCAGTGAATACAACAAGCATCTTAAGAACTATCCTGATCTTAAAATTGTCACAGAAGAAAAGAATAACGCTGTCATTTCCCAAAAAGATATTTCATTTTGCCAGACAAAGGAAAGAGAGTTAAAACTTGATCTTTTCTATCCCAAACAAAAATCAGTTCCCCGCCGAACAGCTATCATTTTTATTCATGGTGGTGGTTGGCGAAGCGGCAATAAAAAAATGCATCATTCCATGGCGGAAAGACTGGCAGCGTTGGGATATGTTTGTATAACTCCTGAATACCGCTTGTCAACAGAAGCATTATATCCCGCGGCGATCCATGATATAAAGTCGGTGATTCGTTGGACAAGAAAGAACGCTAAGCAACTTAATATTGATACCAATAAAATTGTAGTGGCGGGTCATTCAGCAGGTGGCGAGCTTGCTGCTTTTATGGGCGCTACTAATGGCATGTCTTTTTTTGAAGGCAATGGTTGTTATACCGAAAACTCAAGCCGGGCAGATGCAGTGATAGATCTCGATGGAACACTGGCTTTTATCCATCCTGAATCAGGCGAAGGTGATGATAGCAAAAAAATTTCAGCGGCTACTTATTGGTTCGGTTATTCAAAAACAGAAAACCCGGCTGTATGGAAACAGGCAGCTCCGCTCACACATGTTGGCCCCCATTCTCCTGCCGTTTTATTTATCAATAGCGGCGTGGCGAGAATGCATGCGGGTCGGGAGGATTTTATTAAAGTGCTTGACCAGTTCAGTATTCACAGTGAAGTAAAAACATTTGAAGGCTCGCCGCATACATTTCTATTATTCAATCCCTGGTTTGATTCAACAGTAGTTATCATTGATAAATTCATTAAAAAGATATTCACTCCATCAGCACTGAAAAATATCCGGAAAGATAAATTGGGGCGACAAACGATCATAGTCGCACAAGATGGTAGCGGTCATTATAAAAAACTGCAGGAAGCGTTAAACGCCATTCCGCTGAATAATAAAAACCCGATTGTTATCAGGATAAAGCCGGGGGTTTATAAAGAGAAATTATTTCTCGATTCAACCAAAAATCATGTGCAATTGATAGGAGATGATAAATTGAAGACTATCCTCACCTATAATGATCATACAGGAAAAATTTCTCCATCCGGCGATACGATCAATACAAGAACTTCCTGGAGTTTTAAAATAATGGCTGATGATTTCCTGGCGAGTAATATAACTTTTCAAAATGATGCCGGCTTTAATGCGGGACAGGCCGTTGCTGTTGAATCAGATGGCGACAGGATCAACTTTAATGATTGCCGTTTTATAGGCAACCAGGATGTGTTGTTTTTAAATAGCGATAAAAGCCGCCAGTATTTTCAATCTTGTTACATAGAAGGAACTACTGATTTTATTTTTGGCTCCGCTACCGCCTGGTTTGAAAAATGCGAGATCTATAGTAAAAAGAATTCGCATGTCACAGCGGCTTCCACACCACAATCAAAGGAATGGGGGTTTGTATTTAGTAATTGCAAACTCGTTGGAGATACATCGCTGCATAATGTATCATTGGGTCGTCCCTGGCGGCCATATGCAGCGGTTGTTTATATGAATTGTTATATTGGCTCTCACATTAAACAGGAAGGCTGGAGCAATTGGAACAATACCGATAATTATAAAACGACCCGCTATGCGGAATATAAAAATTATGGTCCTTCATCTGATCCATCGAGAAGAGTGGATTGGGCAAGACAGTTGACGGATGAAGAAGCAAAAAGCTATGATCTTAGAAAATACCAGGAAAGCTGGTATGCTAAGAAACTGTCTAAATTTTGAATTATGAGAACACGGAAAACACGGATTCAAAGGATATTCACGGATTTTCTGAGAATTATCCGTGTTAATCCGTCCTATCCGTGTCATCTGTGTCCGTTTTTTTCGAGAAGAGTGGACTGGGCAAGACAGTTGACGGATGAAGAAGCAAAAACCTATGATCTTAGAAAATACCAGGAAAGCTGGTATGCTAAGAAACTGTCTAAATTTTGAATTATGAGAACACGGAAAACACGGATTCAAAGGATATTCACGGATTTTCTGAGAATTATCCGTGTTAATCCGTCC
>DASVNY010000555.1:0-2444 GCA_036383615.1 Chitinophagaceae bacterium | reverse complement strand
TTAGTAGAATTCGCAGGATTTATCAGCGTAATCTGCGGATTAATCAGCGAAAATCTGCGGGAAACTTATTCAACATTCCAAAAATATTCATTCTTTTTTTACCCAGGAGACAGAAAGAGAAAAGGAACAAACTGCAGAGAGACAGAATAGACAGGTGTTAGTAGAATTCGCAGGTTTTATCAGCGTAATCTGCGGATTAATCAGCGAAAATCCGCGGAAACCAATTCAACATTCCAATTCCTCTCTGTGCCTTTTTCATCTTTCAAGACTTCATTAATCTTCGCTAATCCGGGGAAACATCAGCAAAAATCTGCGGGAAATTTCTACCAGCCGATCTTTTTCCCAAACTTTCCTAAACCAAAATATTCATTCAGTTTCATGTTCAACCCAAACTGGTTATAGCCTGTATTATTCTGGTAATGCGAACGTGCATAACGGATAGATAGTTTATTCAGCATTACTCCTGCCCCTACTGAAAAACCATTTAAACCATTTTTTAAGCCGCCGATATTTAGTTCCTTTCTCCGTAAGTGATTATAGCCTGCCTGCACTTCCACCTTATCACCAACATATATCGTTGTAGCGAAAACAAAATGACGGAACAGCTTATCAAAACTGAATTTGGCCGTCTTACCGTTCTCAAAACCGTTCTCATTATTGAAGGCAGTATCGTTATATAAAATATCGAACTGGTGAAGATGATGAGCCGTAACAGAAAATCCGAAAGGCGCTTTTTCCAATCTTTTACTAAAGCCTATTTGCAGGTCAAAAGGCAGGTCACCGGCATCTGTACCTGCATATTTCTTTAGCTGAAATCCCATGTTCTTCACCACTAAAGATGCGGTAAAAAGCTTTGCCGTGTCTTCATATAGCAGTCCAACATCCATTGCTACTCCATTGGAACGATATTGCCCATAATTAGAACTGATAAATTTTATGGTAGCGCCATAGTTCCATTTTTCCAAATAACTTCTCGAGGCTGATAGATGCATCACCCAATCTGTGGGCCGGAACTCTCCCATTATATTACCACCCGCATCTGTTTGCTGTGTGCTGCCATAATTAAAATACTGCAGCCCCCAGCTAAAATTGGTATTAAGTGGTTTGTTATGATAACCCAACGATAAATGATAAGCTGTGATGCCAGCATAAAAATCATTGAACACCACATTCATCTGGGAATGCATAGAAGGTTTGAGCAAAGCCGGGTTATTAAATACCAGCCCTATATCATTTGAGTTTTGAGAAACATTGATCCCGCCTAATGCGGTTAATTGAGGTGTATTAGGAAGCTTAAGAAAGTTAAATACAGTGTTGCCGCCCAGTGTTTGAGCAGATAACCCTCCCTGGATCAACAACATCAATATAATACATACTCTTGTCAAGATTCTCTATTTCAGGGTGAAAATAAACCTTCCTCCATAAAAACAATCACAGGGTTATGAGACAAATTGTATTTATTCTTCTTTTTACCGTGATATACAATTCAGGAAAAGCCTCATTAATATGTAATGATACTTCTGGTTCGAAGAGAGTCGCCAAGCTTGTACAATACTTAAAGAAAAACTGTAAGTTATCAGGTTCAGTTGCCCGGAAGCTTAAAAAATGTCTGATCGCTCATAGAACTGAAATTAAATCATGCCGTGATCCCCGGCAAATACCTTGCGCAGAAGCTCCATACAATCTAAAAAAAAGAATTATTGAGCAGTTTGGTGAAAAGGTTTGGAGTGAGTATAGAAAATTTAATCAATGCTATTTAGGTACCAGAGTTCAAAAAGTACTCATACAAAGAAAAACCTCTCCTGCAACCGGAGAGGTTTTCGGGTTTCCCTTGGCGGGAAACTGACTTTAAAACAACCAACATGAAATACTGTATTAATAACAGCCTTACCAGTGTTTGGTTGAATGAATAACCAATTATTTTACCAGCGCCAGTTCAAGCACCTGGTTCATCGTTTTCACGTAATGAAATTTGATGCCTTTGATAAACTCGCTTTCTATTTCCTCGACATCCTTTTCATTTTGCGAGCAAAGAATGATCTCTTTTAACCCTGCTCTTTTCGCGGCCAGCACTTTTTCTTTGATCCCTCCTACCGGCAAAACCTGCCCTCTCAATGTGATCTCACCCGTCATTGCCAGGAATGGTTTTACTTTCTTTCCCGTCAATGCTGAAGCAATAGCCGTCATCATGGTTACACCCGCACTCGGACCATCTTTAGGCACCGCACCCTCGGGCACATGCACATGAATATTCCTTTTTTCAAACAGCTTTGCGTCGATATTATATTTTTTTGCATTCGACTGCAGGTAGGTCAGCGCCGTACTTGCGCTTTCCTTCATCACATTGCCAAGGTTACCCGTTAACCTTAGTTCTCCCTTGCCTTCACTAAGACTTGTTTCGATAAAAAGAATATCACCACCCACATAGGTATAGGCCAACCCTA
>DASVNY010000554.1:0-2472 GCA_036383615.1 Chitinophagaceae bacterium | reverse complement strand
AGCATGAGAATGACCCGAGATTGAGACAGTGGAAAGCTTTGCAGGCCAAAGATTTGTTTGAGAGATCTTTGAAGCTCAACCCGGACAATGATTCATCGAAAGTAGGATTGGGAGCCTGTTATTTATTTGGAGGTATATCTTCCGCGCCAATGGAAGGTATTGCCAAAATAAGGGAAGTAGTAGATAAGGACAGTACGAATATCTACGCCCAGATGACATTAGCAAAGGGATCGATGATGTCAGGTCAATATGATAAAGCGATCAGCAGGTTACAAACCGTTAATAAGCTGGATCCATCGGATGCAGAAGCGATATTGATGCTGGCGGATGTGTATGAAAGAACGGGAGATAAGAAGAATGCGGTGGCCTGGTATCAGAAAAGTCTGCCTTTTGTGAACCGGAAAGATGCCAAAGCCGAGATTGAAAAGATGATCGTTGAGCTAAAAAAATGAAGTTGAAAAACTTATTATAAACAGAACTAAAAAATTATTTGAGTATGCCTTGTGGTAAAAAAAGGAAGCGTCATAAAATTGCGACGCATAAGCGTAAAAAAAGACTGAGAAAGAACAGACATAAGAAGAGGAACAAATAAGCTTAAAATAGAACCTATAAGGTTTTAAAACCTTATAGGTTCTATTTTAAATTGTTTCAATCTTAAGATCAGTCGGCCGGTTTGTTCACCGTACAAGTTTGCACCCCACCAATTTAACTCCCAATATTATCCTTCAGGTTCAATCCCGCATTCAGTACGGTTCCTGGCAACCCGGTGTTTACAAAACAGCGCACATGGTGATTCATTTAGGTAAGCTGTAATGAACAAAGAACTTATTATTAATGCCGCTCCCCAGGGTGTTGAAATTGCCCTGCTGGAAGACAAGAAACTGGTAGAACTCCACACGGAAAAAAACGACGCCCGTTTTGCCGTAGGTGATCTATATCTCGGTAAGGTTAAAAAATTGATCCCGGGTTTAAATGCCGCATTCGTAGATGTGGGATTTGAAAAGGATGCTTTTTTACACTATACCGATCTAAGCCCCTATGCACGCTCATTGCTCAAGTTCACTACTATGAGCATGAATGATAAAAGTGAGCAGGGACTTGATTTCAATAAATTTACTTTCGAACCGGAGATCATCAAAACCGGTAAGATCAACGAGGTGCTCGGTGGCAAGCCTAATATCCTCGTACAGATATTAAAAGAACCCATCGCGGCAAAAGGACCAAGATTGAGTTGTGAAATTTCATTGCCCGGTCGTTTTGTCGTTATCACTCCTTTCAACAATATTGTCGCCGTTTCCCGCAAGATCCATTCTTCAGAAGAAAGAAAGAGACTGCAGAAGATCGTTGAAGCGATCAAGCCAAAGAATTTTGGTGTTATCGTTCGCACAGCCGCTGAAGGAAAGAACACGGCCGAATTGCATGAAGACCTTTCTGCGTTGGTGGAAATGTGGAAGGCCATTCAGCGAAACCTGAAAGGAGCCGTTTCACCGGCCAAGATATTGAGTGAGCAAACAAAGACAACCAGTATCCTTCGTGATCTTTTGAATGAAGACTTCAATAAAATTGTTGTCAACGACAGGACCATCTTCACAGATACCAAGAATTATATTCAGCGTATCGCTCCTGAAAAAGCGGATATTGTTTCTTTCTATCAAAATGGTTCTCCCATCTTTGATTCTTTTGGTATCACTAAACAGGTGAAATCATCATTTGGCAAAACGGTGAACCTGAACAGCGGTGCTTATCTGATTATTGAGCACACTGAAGCACTTCATGTGATTGATGTGAACAGTGGTTATAAAAGCGTAAGCAATAACCAGGAGCAAAATGCAATGGAGACAAACCTCGAAGCTGCTGAAGAAGTAGCGAGGCAATTACGTTTGCGTGATCTCGGTGGCATCATTGTTATCGACTTCATTGATATGAAGCTCCCGGAAAATAAGCGGAAACTGGTGGAGAAGATGGAAGAGTTCATGAATCCTGACAGGGCCAAACATGCTGTGTTACCCATTTCCAAGTTTGGATTGATGCAGGTGACCCGCCAGCGGATGAAACCGGAGATGAATATCAATACCCAGGAGCTTTGCCCAAGTTGTAATGGCACCGGAAAGATATCATCAACCTTATTGCTCGAAGATGAGATAGAAAAAGATCTTGGTTATCTGATCACGCATAAAAATGCGAAGCTTACATTGGTGGTTCATCCTATCATGTATGCTTATCTCACCAAAGGTTGGCCATGGAGCACAAAAATGGCGAAGTGGAACAAGAAGTTCAAGCAGAAAACAACATTATTAGAAGACACCAATTGCCACCTGACAGAATATAAATTCTTTGATCAGCATGGTGAAGAGATAAAATTGTAAATAAAAAAGAGGCTGTCTCATAACGAGGCGGCCTTTTTCATTTTTTGGGACCGGTTTATACACATTTTGACTGTATAAAATGGTATTGCAAAAGGCGTGATAGTTT
>DASVNY010000553.1:0-15290 GCA_036383615.1 Chitinophagaceae bacterium | reverse complement strand
CTGTACTTTAGAAGTGCCTACTGCATTATCTGCCAACTTACCATTTGTAATAACTCCATTAGCAACAGTTGGGTTGGGGAAAGTTCCAGTGAGATCACCACCGGCTGTTCCGCTCGGAGGCAATGATGTTGGAATAACACCGGCAGCCAATTTCGCACTTGTAATTGATGCGTCCTGTACTTTAGAAGTACCTACTGCATTATCCGCGATCTTACCATTTGTTACTACGCCATTTGCGATCGTTGGGTTTGGATAAGTTCCTGACAACTCACCACCAGCAGGGCCCGTTGGACTACCACCACCACTTAGCACAACATCAGGACCAAGTTTTGCCATGGTAATAGAAGCATCAGCAACTTTTGAAGTTGTTATAGCATTGTCAGCCAACTTTGCAGTTGTCACCGATCCATCCTGTATTTTAGAAGTACTTATTGCATTATTTGCTACGTATGGGCTGGGAAAAGTTCCTATCAGATCACCACCGGCTGTTCCACTTGGAGGTAATGATGTTGGTATAACACCAGCAGCCAGCTTTGCGCTTGTAATAGATGCATCCTGTACTTTAGAAGTGCCTACTGCATTATCTGCCAACTTACCATTTGTAATAACTCCATTAGCAACAGTTGGGTTGGGGAAAGTTCCTGCCAGGTCACCACCGGCTGTGCCACTTGGTGGTAACGATGTTGGAATAACTCCAGGTGCCAGCTTTGCAGTTGTTATTGATCCATCCTGGATTTTTGAAGTACCTATCGCATTATTCGCAACAGTTGGGTTGGGGAAAGTTCCTGTCAAATCACCACCGGCTGTTCCACTTGGAGGTAATGATGTTGGAATAACACCAGCGGCCAACTTCGCACTTGTTACTGATGCATCCTGTATTTTAGAAGTACCTATTGCATTATCTGCGATTTTAGTATTTGTAATAACTCCATTAGCAACAGTTGGGTTGGGGAAAGTTCCTGTAAGATCACCACCGGCTGTTCCGCTTGGAGGTAATGTTGTTGGAATAACACCAGCAGCCAGCTATGCACATGTTACTGATGCATCCTGTATTTTAGAAGTACCTATTGCATTATCAGCAATTTTTGTATTTGTGATAACTCCATTAGCAACAGTTGGGTTGGGGAAAGTTCCTGTCAGATCACCACCGGCTGTGCCACTTGGAGGTAATGTTGTTGGTATAACTCCAGGCGCCAGCTTTGCAGCTGTCACTGATCCATTCTGCAGTTTAGCGGTGCTTATTGCATCATTATTGATTGTTGGGTTAGGATAGGTTCCTGTAAGATCACCACCGGCAGTTCCACTTGGTGGCAATGTTGTTGGTATAACTCCTGATGCCATCATTGTACTTGTTATAGCACCATCAGCAATAGAAGGATTAGGATAAGTGCCCGTCAATACACCACCTGCCGGCCCGGCCGGAGTAGCTTTGCCTGCATTTGATGCAAACAATGCATAAGGTACTGACAACAATTGTGAGGCTCCGAGATTGATAAAGGAGCTGCCACCATTGGGGTCTATTTCCACTTGCAGAAACTTTGAACCTGTGGACCAGTTTACTGTACTTAAACTTCCTGTTACACCGGTAGCGCCACTGCTTCCGATAGCAATAGTGAAAAGACCAAAATTATTGGTCGTTAAGGTTCGTGTTTCAGTATATACTGCTGTTCCGGTGGGTGTGCCATCTTTTACACTCAGTCGTACTGTGATGCTTTTGTTGGGCAACACATTACCGACGGTGTTACGGGCGACGCCCTGGTAATTGATCTGCTCAGGCACCTGTGCCACGAGCGAGAACGAAAACAGTAAAAAGGCGAAAAGTAGAATGGGCTTCATAGTTATAGATTTTAAAACGAACGCATCTTTAATTTATCTTAATGATCTTATACAATCCTTTCTTTGAAATATATCCTGTCTCTGCATTCAATTCAATATGTAAAGCATATGTTCCGTTGGCAAAACGTGTAACCGGTATCCTCTCCACGATATCAACTCCATTTCCCTGCAACTCTTTTACATATACCTTTCTACCGGCTGCATCATAAAAAACAAGTGAAATCCTTCCTCTTTGCTTGGTAAAAAAATTGATCTCCACATAACTTGAAGCGGGGCTCGGAAATACTTTTATTTCATCCGCTCCAAAGTGGTTATACTGGTTATTAGCACCTGGATAAAGAATATAGGGTTGTAAAAAACCATTGGTAACAACCAATGCATTGCTGCTCATCTTGTCAACAAGGGCAAGCTCACCTACACTCCATTCAAACTGGAAATAACCTGATTGTGCCGAACCACCAGATGAGTTGATCACGGAAGGCATATTGTTTTGAGCAATTGCCGAAGAAGAGAGTAACAAACTTGAATAAACAATTAGTCTAATTGCGTTTTTCATAATACTGGATTTGACAACCGGCTGTGTTAACAGCAGGCATGATATTGGTACAATCAGTTAGGAAAAGTATGAAATCGTATTTTTTGGTGAAAGGGGTTAAAAAAAATTTTTAATCGCGGTTTTGCCCTTTTAAGGGTTTTCACTAAGATTCAACTACAATATCTCAGGTTTTCAGCCTGTTAGAAGGTAGATTTTCAATACATGTATCGTAATAAAACTACCTGGTTCCGCAGCCAAACCTGTAATTTCTGCAGGGTTAGCGCAACTAAAATTTTGCTATTTCTGTACTCAAAGCGTAGCGTTTGCAGCGACAAATTCATCTCCGGCTTAAAAATTTTATACCTATGAGGAGTTCAACGAAACAATTGTGAATAGGTTTTTTAAGCAATTAATAGCGTGGATAAATAGTAATACGCTTAAACTAAAAATACCCACAACTGGGTACGAGTGTAAGCCGGGAAGCTGTATATTGAACTTACAAGTTGCCGCACACATGAAACAAACCCTGCCCGCCAACCGTACAGGCATTTCTCTGTCCGTAAGAGTAAATGAAAAGATCGCATCAATAAAAAAAGTAGAGCAAGATATCCCTGCTGTTATTATAGTTCATAATCTCAGGGATGCAACTGTGCTGTATATGTCGCCACGTGGTCTGAAAATCCTTGGTGTTTCACTGGAAGAGATCGTTGAAATGGGCCAGGATTATCATGCGCATTTTTTTAATGCCGACGATGCAAAGGATTATGTTCCTAAAATATTAGGTTTATTAGAACGTAATAATGATGATGAAGTGATCTCCTTTTTTCAGCAGGTCAAACATGCCAAAAGCAATGAGTGGGTATGGTATCTCAGTTGCACCCGGATATTTATGAGAGATGATGAAGGCCTGCCGATGCTCACCATTACCAATGCAACACCGGTTGATGCGCAACATCATATTGCCGCAAAAGCGGAACGACTACTGGAAGAAAATAATTTCTTACGCCAGCATCACCAGCTTTTTGATTCACTCAGTAAAAGAGAAAAAGAAATACTCCGCCTGATGGCCATGGGGAACAGCTCGGTTGAAATTGCTAAAGAACTCTACATTTCAGAGATGACCGCTTCTACACATCGCCGTAATATAAAGCGTAAACTGAACGCGGAGAGTAATTATGATATCACCCGGTTTGCACAGGCATTTGACCTGATATAAAACTGGTCAATAGTTCAATAATTTTTGAATTGTTTCTCCCAATCTTGCTTTTGCCAGAAAATTTTGTTCCAACTCAATATTAAACGGTATGGGTGTATCAAGTGAAGCACAACGCAGCACCGGTGCATCGAGTAAATGAAAACAATGCTCAGCGATCCAGGCCGCTATTTCCCCGCCGATGCCGCCGATCAATGTGTCTTCATGTAGCAGCAGCACTCTCCCTGTTCTTTCAACGGCTTCGCGGATCGCTAAATAATCCAAAGGCAATAATGTTCGTAGGTCGAGTATATCAATCGATATTTCAGGATGTTCGGCTGCATAGTCTTCCGCCCAATGAACGCCACTACCATAAGTGATGATACACACTTCATCTCCTTCCCTTACATGTCTTGCCTTGCCGATTTCTATTTCATAATATTCTTCAGGCACTGCGCCACTCACCGAACGATACAATGCTTTGTGCTCGAAGTACAGAACAGGGTTCGGATCATTGATAGCCGCTATCAATAATCCTTTTGCATCTATTGGTGTTGACGGATAAACCACTTTTAATCCCGGTGTATGCACAAACCAGGCTTCATTGCTTTGCGAATGAAAAGGACCGGCACCTACACCACCGCCTGTCGGCATTCTTATCACGGTATCGGCATTCTGCCCCCAGCGATAATGGATCTTTGCCAGGTTATTAATGATCTGGTTGAAGCCCACCGTTACAAAATCGGCAAACTGCATTTCCATCATGCTCTTATATCCTTCCAATGACAGCCCTAATGCAGCGCCGACAATCGCACTTTCACATAAAGGTGTATTTCTCACCCGTTGCTTCCCAAAATCCTGGACAAAGCCTTCTGTTATTTTAAAAGCGCCCCCGTATTCTGCAATATCCTGCCCCATCAAAACGAGGTTGGGATGTTGTTGCATGGATTGATGAAGGCCTTCTTTAATAGCATCGATTAAGCGCAGGTTGCGAGACGTGAAAGGTGAAACGTGAGACGCAGCCGAATTGTCAATGACTTTTACGGTTTCACTTTTCACGTTTGACGTTTCACTTTTCATCGCATAAACATCTTCCAACTCCTCCTCTGTATCTGCAACCACCGCTCTTGTGTCAAACCCAATGGCCAGCTCCATTTCAATTTTATCTTTGAACTCATTTCTAATGTCTTCAACCGCTTTCTCATTTAAAACAGCCTGAGCGATCAAAAACTGTTCATAGTTCTTAATGGGATCTTTCATCTCCCATAGCTTGAACAGTTCCGGTGGCACATATTTGGTTCCGCTTGCTTCTTCGTGTCCACGCATACGGAAAGTGAGACATTCGATCAAATAGGGCTTTTGATTTTTGATACAATAATCTCTCACTCCTTTTATCGTGTCATATACCGACAAGATATTATTGCCATCGATCTGCACAGCTTCCATGCCGTAGCCTTTGGCTTTATCAATCAAACTGATGCAGCGATATTGCTCATTCACCGGCGTGCTAAGGCCATAACCATTGTTCTCAATAATAAATATGACTGGCAGATCCCATACAGCTGCGACATTCAACGCTTCATGAAAATCACCTTCGCTGGTGCCGCCATCTCCCGAAAATGTTAAGGAGACTTTGTTTTCCTTTTTTAGTTTATGCGCCAATGCTACTCCATCGGCAATGGCTAGTTGCGGACCGAGGTGAGAGATCATTCCGCAGATATGATGTTCTTTATTTCCAAAATGAAAACTTCTTTCTCTCCCCTTGCTATATCCTTCCTGTGCGCCCTGCCATTGCATAAAGAGTTTGCTTAATGGCATATCGCGGGTGGTGAATACCCCGAGGTTGCGATGCAACGGCATGATCCATTCATCTTCCTGTAGTGCTAAGGTGGCGCCAACAGCGATTGCCTCCTGCCCGATGCCACTGAACCATTTTGAAATTCTACCCTGCCGCAGCAGCACCAGCATCTTTTCTTCTATCATGCGGGGCCACAACAGTTTTTTGTAAAAATCAACAAGCTGATCGTTGGAGAGGTTTTTTCGGTCGAAGGTCATGCTGCGAATTTCAGTGTTTTTTCAACACGGAGATACAGAGAACAGGAGTTACACAGAGTTTAGGTTTCCATTAATACGCCGCCGGATACCTTCCTTTAACAGAACCACATTAAAATTGATTAATAAGCCAAGTTTTTTATTGGCGAGTTTAAGGTAGGTTACAAGCTGTGCTTCATGCACCGGGAGTATCACCTCCACCGATTTCAGCTCAAGAACTATACTATCCTCCACCAGCAAGTCAATAATAAATTCTTTGTCTAATTGCTCTCCTTTAAAATAAACAGGAAGTATAACCTGGCTTTTTACATTTAGTCCATCCCTGAGCATTACTCTTTTCAGGCAAACATGGTACACAGACTCCATCAGTCCCGGTCCAAGCTCTTTGTGAACCTCTATCGCACATTTGATAATCTTCCCTGTGATAGTATTATAATCTTGCCCGGAGAGCATACAGATGATTTTAGTTTACTCTGTGCTACTCACCAACTCCTTAACGCTGTGTTGAAATTACTAAACTACCACCAGCTCATAAAATTCATCCGGCTGGAGGTATTTCTGTGCCAGTTGCTGTATTTCTTCCGCGGAAATTGTTTTGATCGTGTGAATAGAATCGTAGAAATATTTTTCAGTGAGGCCATTCAAAATAATATTTTTCCATCTTGCAATGATCTGGAAAGGACCATCAAGATCTCCCAAAATACTTCCCATCATATAGTTTCTTACTAATAGCAACTCTTCGTCATCAACCAACTCCTCTCTCAACAGCTTCATTTCTTTATGCACTTCTTCAACCGTTGCTTCAGCTACTTTCTTGCCGGCCTCTGTGCTGATCATCCATGCTGATTGCTGAATATGATTTTGCAGGTAGCTATGAATGCCATAGGTATATCCTTTATCCTCGCGGATATTACTCATTAAGCGGGATCCAAAGAAACCGCCGAATAAAGTGTTCAGCACCTGTACTTTTAAAAAATCAGGATGATGACGATTGGGGAATGGTCTTGCCATTCTTATAGAACCCTGCACACCATTGGGATCATTGATCACACGATGCTTCTTTGTAATGGCTGGTTGCGCAACAATATCATTTGCTTTGCTGGCTATATTGGGAAGATCGCCAAAATATTTATTCAATGTTGAAACCAGGTCGGCCGGCAGTTTGCCCGCTGCAAAAATGATGAACTTACCCTGCTGATAATATTTTTTATAGTAGTTGAGCAACTGTTCTCTTTGGAGAGCGTCAAAATCATTCAGCCGGCTGTATTTGCCGTAAGGATGTTGTTCACCAAATAAATAAACATCAATCAATCTCCCAGCAACAAAATCACCTTTCTTTAAGTTCACTTCCAATCGTTGCTTCATGTTTTGCCGGTAAACATCCAATTCCTCCTGTGGCATCACCGAATCAACGATCAGTTCCTTTACAACCGGTAATAGTTCATTTATATGTTTTGTCAGCGAGTGAAGTGTAATAGTCGATGTTTCATTATAGCATGCCCTGTTTAAATAGGAGCCAAAATATTCAAAATGTTCATTGATCTGGAAAGCATTTCGCTGAGAGGTGCCGTTGCGTAGTAAAAAGTTGGTGCTTGCTGCAACAAGATCCTGCTCTTCATGCCAGTTGCCTGCTAAAAATACCCATTCAAGCGACATCACATCTTCTGCGCCGGCGTTAATAGCATACACTTCTACTCCATTATCCAGCACAAATTTCTCTGTATCTTTTAAATGAAGTTTAAAGTCAACTGCATCAACGATCGGTGGCGCCTGTTTTCTTTCTAACATAACACTTGCTTCTTTCACGACTAATTATTGGATAAGTAATAAAGCGTATTGCTGTTTTCTTTGCGGAAAATGTTGCGGCTTTCCTGCAAAATATCTTCCGTGGTAACACTCGCATATTTGTCAAGCTCAAAGTTCATCCACGAGGCATCGCCCAACAATTCATAATAAGCCAGGCTATTGGCCCGGTTCATCACACTCATGTCTTCAAAAGCGATCATGCTTTCGGTTTTGTTCTTCACTTTTATCAACTCTGCTTCGCTTACTAATTCTGTTTTCATTTTCTCCAACTCAGCGTCAACAGCTTTTTCCGCATCTTCCATTTTTACTCCTTTCACCAGCTTGCCTTCAACCACCAGCAAACCATTATCGCTGCTTCCAAAATGATAGCATTCGATATTGCTGAATAGTTTCTGTTCTTTTACCAGCGATTGATATAATCTTGATGAACCACCACCACCCAGGATATCGGTCAACAGGTCGCTGATATAATAGCGCCTGTCCATCCGTGGATAAATATGCCAGGTTTTATACAACGCATCCAGTGGCACATCGGCTTTCACTTCCATTCTTCTTTCTTCGGCCTGGGCCGGTTCTTGCGGAAGCGCTCTTTTATATTTTTCACCGGAAGGAATATCACCGAACCATTTTTCAGCCAATGCTTTTACTTTTTCAACGGTCACATTACCCGCCACCACCATCACTGCATTTACAGGACGATAGTGTTTAAAGAAAAAGTTCTTTACGTCATCCAGCTGTGCATTCTCCACATGTGAAAGCTCCTTGCCGATCGTCATCCAGCGATAAGGATGTTTTTTATAAGCCAGTTCCCGCATTTTATGCCAGGCATCACCATAAGGTTTGGTGAGATAATGTTCTTTGAATTCCTCGCAAACCACTTTGCGCTGCACATCCAAACTCTTTTCATCAAAAGCCAGCGACAGCATCCTGTCACTTTCGAGCCAGAATGCAGTTTCGAGATTCTCTGCCGGCAATTGAATATGATAATTAGTGAGGTCGTTGGTGGTATAAGCATTGTTATCACCACCGGCCATTTGCAGTGGCTCATCATATTCGGGAATATTGACGGAACCACCGAACATCAGGTGTTCAAACAAATGCGCAAACCCTGTTTTGGAAGGATCCTCATCCCTTGCACCCACATCATACATGATGTTCATCACCGCCATCGGCGTAGATGTATCCTGGTGAACAATAACCCTTAATCCATTCGAAAGGGTGAATTTTTCAAATTGTATCATAATAATAGTAACAGCCTTTGAAAATAAAGGTTGTAAAAGTATTGAAAATACCTGTTTTGACTGCTAATAGTGGTAAGACTAGTGGTTAGGTTGAAAGATTTTCCCGCAAAGATCACTAAGAAAGTCAAAGGAATGGCTTTGTGCCCTTGCTGCCTTAGTGGGAAACTGCCGGTGGGTCAGTTTTTCAAAATGCTTTTTGTCTTGAACCATATCTCGATCAGTTCACCATTTCGGCGAATGATCAGTTTTAGCCTTTCATTCACTGTTTGCAATGCTATTTTGTATTGGTTCATGTTTTGCGAAAAGTTATTGTTCACGGCTATTACCACATCGCCTTCTTTTAAACCGGCTTCTTCTGCCGGCGAACCCTTGGCCACATCACCGAGTATGATCTGCCCATCTATAAAATACAGTTCTACTCCTGAATAGGAATAATCAAAAGGCTCATTCATGTGGTTGTTGGGAACGAGGTAAAAATCTCTTTTTTCATAATTGAGGATACAGTTGAACCGTCGAAGGATATCATTACCGATAAGTCCGCCCATAAACGGGTAAGAAGTAACATTAAACGCATCATTAAAAATATAGACCGGCACTGAACGAAACTTGAATGGGCCCACTTTCACTTCTTTGATCACTGTCAAATGCATATCGATCTTACCTCCCACGCCTTCGCCTTCTTTTGCCCAGAGTTTTCTTTTGCGATGCAGCAGTGAACTATCGCCAACAAAATCGGTTGATAGCATCATACAAACACCTGCACCTATATCATACAAAAACCTTGCACTGATCGTTTCGGCATCTTTTACCCGTAAGGGTTGCACCGGGAGGTTATTATTAAAGCTGGGTCTCAGCATAAACCCCCCGCGTGGATAGCGGATCGAACCTTTACTGCATATATCGATCTTCAAACTATCATAGTCGATCTTTACTATATAGCGACTCAGGAAAGAATAACCGATGATACCGTCTATCTGTTCGCCGTAAACTGTCGTCAGGATGGAATAATCGTTCACATGAAAGTTCAGGCTGTCAACAGAAAGCCCGGGAAAATTGAGACGTTGATTGTATAAAAAAGGAACTTTCCGGATGCCGGCAATGCCCCTGATGGTTTTATCTGTGGGCTCGGGCTTCAGTTTTAAGTAAACCGCCGTTGATGAATCAAGCGAAATACCGCTGCTGCCTGAGTCAAGTACAAAATTGAGTGTATCTGTTGAGCTGTTAATCGTGGCCTGCAAAATAATGATGCCACCGGTGAGTTGAACAAAGGGGATACGGGTCAATCGTTTTGAAGGAGGCTCAATGAATTCTTCCTGCGCCCGGATCTTTTGCCCGTTAAAAACAAGCAGGAATAATAACAGCCTGGTTAGTCTCAAAGTCATGCAGTGGTGTTTGGTCAGCAATCTGTTCCTGTCTTAGGACAGGTTATCCAGGTTAAATGATGCAGCGGGTATAGCCACTTACATAAAAGTAATCGAAATAAATGTAGCTATTAAAACCGTTCGACCATTTTGCCGTTCGGCTTAACTTTGCCGCTATGCTAAATGATTTGTATGACAAAGCCGCCGGTTTTGGCTTTTTATCCGTAGAGGAAGGAGTTCATCTTTACCATCATGCCCCGTTGACCGATCTTATGTTTATTGCTGATGAGTTGAGAAAGAAACAGGTGCCGCATGGAAAAGTGACCTGGCAGATAGACCGCAATGTGAATACGACCAATGTGTGTATTGCGAACTGTAAGTTTTGTAATTTCTATCGTATTCCCGGTCATGCTGAAGCCTATATCACCGATATGCCCACCTACCGGCAAAAGATCGCCGAGACCATTAAATATGGTGGCGACCAGTTGTTATTGCAGGGGGGTCATCATCCTGAACTGGGTTTACAGTTTTATGTTGATACGTTTCGCCAGATAAAAGCAGAGTTCCCCAACATCAAACTGCATGCACTCGGGCCGCCTGAAGTAGCGCATATCACCAAGCTGGAAAGATCAACACACAAGGAAGTATTGATGGCTTTGAAAGAAGCTGGTTTGGATTCATTGCCGGGTGCCGGTGCGGAAATATTGATCGATCGTGTGCGACGATTAATAAGCAAGGGAAAATGTGGCGCACAGGAATGGCTCGACATCATGCATGAAGCGCATAAATTAAATATTACTACTTCCGCTACGATGATGTTTGGTCATGTGGAAACGATAGAAGAACGTTTTGAACATTTAGTGAGATTACGTGAGGTGCAAAGTCGCAAGCCGGAAAACGCAAAAGGCTTTTTAGCTTTTATTCCCTGGACATTCCAGGATGTTGACACATTATTAGCTAAGATTCGTGGTGTGCATAATCTTACTACGCCGGAAGAATATATCCGCATGATCGCTTTGAGTCGTATCATGCTACCTAATATCAAAAACATACAGGCAAGCTGGCTGACTGTTGGCAAACAAACGGCAGAACTTTGTTTGCATAGTGGCGCCAATGATTTTGGTTCTATTATGATCGAAGAAAATGTAGTGAGTGCTGCCGGCGCCCCGCATCGTTTCACTTATAAAACGATACAGGATGCTATTCGTGAAGCAGGGTTTGAGCCACAATTGCGCAACCAGCAATATGAGTGGAGAGAGATACCGGAGATGATCGAGGAACAGGTGATCAATTATTAGTGAATGGGCAATGGTGAGTGGTGAATAGGGATAGTTTTTAAAGTAGTAGTCGCTTTTTATATCATAGCGTTTTTATGAATAAGTTATATTCTTTGTTTAGAAAGATCGCTTTTGCAGAAGGAATTTCCTTTTTGATCCTTTTATTGATCGCTATGCCGTTGAAATATATTGCAGATCTGCCAATGGCGGTTACGATCATTGGCGGTTTACATGGTGTTTTATTTATTGCATTGGCTGTTGTTGCCTATTTGGTAAAAGACAAATACAACAAACCTTTTAGCTGGGGATTGAAAGTATTCATTGCTTCTATTATTCCATTTGGCACTTTTTATATGGATAGGGAGTGGAGGAAAGAGGAAGAGGCGGTAGTTGAATAAGTTGATGGAGCAATTAAATAAACCAGGATTTATGACTATAGTATATGCCTTGCTGATCACGCTGGTCGTTTATCCTTTATTGGGAACTTTTTTATTTTTCTTAGTCGAAAAAATGAACATGCCAATAAAGGCAAAGGTTTTCATTCTCAGCCTTGGGCATCCAATATTAGCAGGAATTATTGTATGGTTTGGATGCTTGATGTTTAGCCGCGAAATAGCCGAAACGGCTGTGTTGCTTGTGGCAGGATCCTTACTCCGGCTTCCTTTTTCCGGCAGGAAGTATTTCCAGAGTCTTATGAAAGATCCAGAAATAATAATAATCAATTATGTTACGCCAATCATGAGAATGAAAAGCGTTCGAATTCCATTAACTGCCATGCAAGAATTATCGTATTCAAAGAGTAAGAATTTTATTGACAAACCATCACGATTGACTATAAAATTCACTGATCAGATCATCACGATTGATATTCTTAATAAGCATCCGGCTGGTCTTGTTATATAAAAGAATTACTATGAAAAGATCATTTTTCTCCTCCATTTTAATATTCGCAGCTTTGCTTCTATTATTTGTCAGTAGTTCAGAAAGTCGCAAATGACCGGCAGAAATATCTATAAAGACATTCTATTTGGCGTTGTGGTCGGAGATGCTTTAGGGGTACCTATAGAGTTTCAGGACAGATTAACAATTGCCCAAAATCCTGTTACAAATATGATGGGTTTTGGAACCTACAACCTTCCTCCAGGAACATTCTCAGACGACGGTTCATTAACGCTTTGCCTTGCAGAAGCTTTAACGCAGGAATTTAGTTTGAAGGAGATTGCAAAAAATTTTACTTCTTGGTTAACCCTTAACTATTGGACAGCAAGTGGGAATGTTTTTGATGTTGGTATTGCAACAAGTCAGGCAATTCAACGACTACAACAAGGGTATGCCCCTGAATTAGCGGGAGGTTTTGATATTTCAGATAATGGCAATGGTTCGCTGATGCGAATTTTGCCATTGCTTTTTTATACTAAGAATAAAGCAATTACAGAACGATACGAGGTTACAAAACAAGTTTCATCAATTACACACGGTCATATTCGTTCCGTTATCGCCTGTTTTTATTATCTCGAATTTGCACGGCAAATAGTACAGGGAATAAATAAATTTCAAGCTTATAAAAATCTTCAAACCGAAATTCCGGGTTATCTCAATTCTCTTTATATAAATCATGAAGAAATCAAGTTGTTTGACAGGTTATTAAAAGAGAATATTTATGAGCTGGGGGATGATGAAATTCAAAGTAGCGGTTATGTTTTGCATACTTTAGAAGCAAGTATCTGGAGCTTGATGACGACCGATAATTATAAATCAGCAACGTTAAGAGCAGTAAACCTAGGTGCAGATACTGACACAACTGGAGCAGTAACTGGCGGACTTTCTGGTCTTCTATATGGCTTTGAAACAATTCCCAAAGATTGGTTACAACAAATTGCAAGGAAAAAAGATATCGAAGATCTCGCAGAGCGCCTTCGGATAAGATGCCATATTGTTGAATAGGAATCCTTTTAGTTAAAATTCCCTTTGTGTAACACTCCTACAGTACCCAGATTATCATCAGGCCTCAAAATTGCTGATACGGGTGCATGAAAAACCTGACTACTCTTTCATTATTAAAAAAAAAAACCGATTTCGGCAGCCTTCTTTGCTACTTTGCGTAATACTCGACTTTATCGGTTATGCCAGTTATTCTATACCTATCCTCGGTGAATTGGCTGATGTGATATGGGCCCCGGTATCGGGGTTCTTGTTCTTTGCCCTATTTGGTGGATGGCGGGGTGCAATGGGAGGGCTCTTCAGTTTTATAGAAGAGCTGCTTCCCGGAACTGATTTTATTCCATCGTTTACCATCATGTGGTTAATCAGGCAGGGTCAGCAAAGAAAAAGAACCGTATAATCCAGGTCTTCTTTGAAAGAAATGTTTGCAGTTAGTGACGAGTAAGTCGTGATTGTATTTTTACCAATCGAACCTCCTTATCCTATTTTGCCGGCGAAAAGCAACCATAATGGCGTATCTTAAACCCTGCAATACGCTAATGGCCTCAAAGTTTCTTTATTCAATACTTCTGTTCTTCTCTTTAAGCTGCAAAGCACAAGAAGAATTTTCTGCAATTGATACCAACATTATTGCAGTACTGCCCATTGGTGAAAAGGCTTCATGGTTTAAAAGCCATCAATCTTTTGCGCTAACGCGGGAAGAATTTAAAATTATCGACAGCTTGTTGGCCGCTTGCATTAAAGAAAATAACAGCCGGTATTCAGATACAAGCAACCCCCGCTTGAATGGCTATATCTACCTGGATCGGTATAAGCGACAATATATACCATTTATTAAAAACGAAAATCGTATAGTGTTTATTAATTGTTTTACCGATTCTTTTTCTTCTGATTGGCGAAAAAAAATTGTTGATGTGGATGGAGGTGGAAGGAATTATTTTAACCTCTTTCTCAATCTTGCAACAAAAAGCTGTCATGAATTTTGGATTAATGCGCCTTTATAGAAAGACAACTCAATACCATTTTAGTAGTAGCTGCGGCTTTAATAAAAGATACCCCCGATGACCAACAAAATTATCGGTATCATGGGCGCCATGCCCCAAGAGATAAGTGAAGTAGCCGACCTGTTAAGTGACAGGAAAGAAATTGTTCATGGCATGAGAACATATTATACCGGCACACTTAACGGCATCGATACAGTTGTGGTTTTTTCACGTTGGGGAAAAGTAGCGGCTGCTACTACGGTTTCAAGTTTAATTCTTGAATTCAAGATAACCGACCTTATTTTTATTGGTGTAGCAGGAGCCATAGCTGATGAACTGAAGATCGGTGATATAGTGATCGCCCAAAAACTCATCCAGCATGATATGGATGCAAGACCATTGATGAACCGATACGAGATCCCACTGTTAGGCATCACTTATTTTGAAACTGATAGCCGCCATCTTGCTATTGCTGAAAAAGCGATCAATACATTGTTAACTGAAAAACATCTTCATTTGGTTATTGGTGATGAAGCCTTGATCAAATTCGGTATTGAAAAGCCCCGTCTTTTTATTGGTGATATTGCGAGCGGAGATAAATTCTTTTCCAGCCAGCAGGATAAAAACGAGTTGAAGCAATTACTTCCGGAAATAGTTTGTGTGGAAATGGAAGGTGCAGCTGTTGCACAAGTCTGCTATGAATACAATATCCCTTTTATCGTGATCAGGACGATCTCGGATGAATCAAACGAAAACTCAGTCATCGATTTTCCTTCTTTTATTAATGCGATTGCAAGCAAGTATTCAGTTGGGATCGTTAAAGGAATTTTCCAGGAACGTCAGACCCTCTGGCAAAACCACTAGCCGTGCCACGGTTTTAGGACTAAAATCTGAAACACTATCCCCTCCCGGCGGTATTTTATTTTTCCTTTCCCTACTTATCTTAGTGCATACAACCCACCACCATGAATCTCTGGCTGCCCACCATCTGCACCGCTATCGTTACCATTATTTTTTTAGTATGGGAAAGAGTGGTTCCCGGTCGTGAGTTGCCCAACAGCAAAGG
>DASVNY010000552.1:0-5984 GCA_036383615.1 Chitinophagaceae bacterium | reverse complement strand
CTGCTCGGGTTTGCAATCGGCATTTAGGCCTACATCAAGTAAAATGCCAGTGCCGCCATTTTCTTTGGGGATGATAGTCGAAATAGTGGGTCGTAAAACGCCTTCAAGCGCTTTTATACTAAAGAGTGCGCCTACCAGCATGGCCCCTGTGTTGCCTGCACTGATAAATGCATCCGTTTTTCCTGTAGCCAATAAATGAAAACCGATAGCGATTGATGATTGCTGTTTTTCTTTCAATGCTTTGGTAGGATGCTCATGCATATCGATCACCTGCTCTGCATGGATCAGCTTTATTTTTTCAAGCGGCACAGTATGCTCCGCCAGTAATTTTTCTACCTGCTCTTTATTGCCGATCAGATAAAGCGTTACATCAGAAGAATCTTCGGTCAAATATTGCAGCACACCTTTTACAGCCTCCAGCGGGGCCAGGTCGCCACCCATCATATCAAGTGCTATGTTCATTAGAAAAAATCCAAAAATTAAAAATTCCAAATTCCACTACCAAGCATAAACTTAGCAATGAATTTGGAATTTGTTATTTAATAATTTGGGATCTCCCCTGGTTATTTCTTTACAGGCGATTTTTCCGCTACCACTTTGCCTTTGTAGTACAACTTACCTTCACTAACATGCGCACGGTGACGAACATGTGTTTCACCGGTAGTGCTGTCAGTTGTCAATGTTGCAGAAGTTGCCTTATAATGCGTTCTGCGTTTTGCACTTCTTTGCTGGCTGTGTCTGCGTTTCGGATTTGGCATAACTCAACAATTAAAAATCAGAAAATATCTTTTAGTTATCTAAGTCTTTAAATTTTTCCAATCCTTTCCAGATCGGGTTTTCTTCGTCTTTCTTTTTTTCAGGTTCCATTTTTTTCAGGACATCCATAGCTGATGTGTTACAGTGCGGGCCATCCATTTTTTCATAGCTACACACTTTCTGCATCGGAATGCTAAGATTGATGAACTCATAGATCCAGTTTGCTACATCAACATGGCTCTCACCGCGGCTGATATAATACACATCTGGATCATCTTCCTGGTCATTCATCAGTTCAGGTTCTTCTACCATCTTCACGGTGATCTTAAATTCATCCCAGAGTTCAAAAGGCAGGTTGCTGTTGCAGCGGTCACAAGTGACCTCTAAGCTGCCGCCGATCTCAAACTTAAGCATCATAAAGCCGGTCTTTTTATCAAGCGTCAACTTCACATTGGCTTTACAATGGCGAAAATCCTGTTGCTGAAACCTTTCAAAGAATTTATCCGTTATTTCGTAATCGTATTCATGAATACCGGGCTTTAAACCAACAAAAGCTATTTCAAAGTCCCTGCGATGCCCCATGAATCAACTTTTTATTCCGAAAAATCGGGAGGCAAAGGTAGGGGAATTAGGTGAGAATTAATCCGTCTTTTTGGATTATTTTCGGGCCCGTGGCTGGGGTCAAGGCCCTGATTCTGAATACTATTAAAATTTCTGGCTTGCGAAAAATCCTTTCCCGTATGCTGGCCCGGCTTATGAAAAGCTGGGGCTGGGTCTTATTGATCGTTCTTACCATCGCTATTAAGTGGGTATCGCTCTATCCCGGGTGGGTAGAGAAAAACTATACTTATGGCATTTACCCGGTCATTTCAAAACTGCAACGGCTCATATTTGGCTGGATACCTTTTAGTGTTGGCGACCTCTTTTATGCCTTTATAATCGTGGTTATTGTTTATAAAACGGTGCTTGTCACGAGAACGATCATCCGGAAGAAATTCACCCGCCGACATTTTACGACTGGTTTACAACAGATCATTTTCTTTTTCCTTGCCGTGTATGTTTCTTTCAACTTATTATGGGGGTTGAATTATAACAGGGAAGGGATCGCTTATCAACTCAAGTTGGATGTGAAACCATATTCTATGACCGACCTGGATACATTGTGCCAGGCACTGCAAATAAAATTGAATGCTTACGCCGCACAAACGGATACAGTTGAAAGAGAAAAATATTTTGGGAAACCACGTAATGTTTATACCGTCGCAAATGAAACATACAAGTTAGCGGACAATAAATATTCTTTTCTTACTTATAAACCCAGGTCAATAAAATCTTCCTTTGTTGGTTTTTTAGGAAAGTACGTTGGCTTCCAGGGCTACTATAATCCATTTACAGGAGAAGGACAGGTAAAAAAATCTATTCCTGTTTTTATACAACCATTTGTTGCGTGTCATGAGATCGCCCATCAAATAGGATATGCAAAAGAGAATGAAGCCAATTTTGCAGGGTTCCTTGCAGCAAAGGAATCAGCTTCCGCGGATTTTGTTTATTCAGCTTATTATGACATGTATCAATATGCTATCCGGGAAGTGTATGTGCGGGATTTTAAAAGAGGTATTGCCATTGACAGTTTGTTACATCCTACTGTGTTAAGAGACAGAAGAGAATATGCCCTTTATCTTTTTAAGATGCAGAATCGCATTGCTCCTTTAATGCTTAAGATGTATGATGGTTACCTGCGAATGAATAACCAACCCAAAGGATATCGTACCTACAATGAAGTGGTGACCTGGTTAGTTGCTTATTATAAAAAGTATGGAGTAGAGTCGCTATAGATACTTCAATCTTCGTCTGTTCACCTGTTCTTCTGTTTGTTTGAGTTGCCTCCTTCGTCGGCAAAGCATGCCCCCTATTAACAACATGCATCAACAACTTCAAAATTCCTCTGTTCGTCTGTTCATCTGGTCTTCTGTTCAGAACTTATTCTTCCACATCATACTTTCGATGGGCTTATCTGGCTGACCGCTGTATTTAGCGTTCTTCTTCTGGTTATATTTTACTTCTATCTCACCATCTACCGGGAAATAGATCAGTTGGCCCACCGGCATGCCTTTGTAAACTTTCACGGGTTGTTTTACAGATATCTCCAATGTCCAGTGCCCGCAAAAACCAACATCTCCTTTGCCGGCAGTGGCATGGATATCGATCCCTAAACGGCCGGTAGAAGATTTTCCTTCGAGGAAAGGAACATGAGCATGTGTTTCGGTGTATTCCAGTGTTACCCCGAGATAAAAAATATGCGGGTAAAGCACAAAGCCTTCTTCAGGTATTTCGAAATATTCTATTTCATTGTGTTTTTTTGCATCCAGGATATGTTCACGATAGGTTGCGAGCCATTGCCCGAGGTGAACATCATAGGAATTGCTGCCGAGGCATTCCCTGTCATAAGGCGCTAATTTGATGGTTCCTTTCTCTATTTCTTCGAGGATTCGCTTGTCGGATAATATCATTTCTGCGACTTGTTTGAGTTATAGCTGATAATTGTGCAATTTTAAATCTAAAATCGGCAATCACCAATCTAAAAACCCTGTAGTGCCTGTTTTTTTTCAACATCAAATCAACGAAAACACCCGATTGGGAGTGTGGAAGATCGAAGAAACGGAAACGTTCTTTAAGGGCAATGTGCCTGTTCACAGGGAAGTAACGCACCCGCATAAGAGGCTGCAACATTTGGCTGGTCGCTTCCTGCTGCAATATCTTTTTCCTGCATTCCCTTACGACCTGGTCCGGGTTGCCGATACCCGCAAACCTTTTTTGCCGGATGAGCAGTTTCATTTTTCTATTTCTCATTGTGGAGATTATGCGGCAGCTATCGTGAGCACAGATAAAAGGGTAGGAGTGGATATTGAAATACCGGTAGAGAAAATACTCCGTGTAAAGGACAAGTTTTTGTCAGAGGAAGAAAAGAAAATTTTCAATACTCAATATTCAATACTCAATACTCAGCTGGCGACTACCCTTTGGAGCTGTAAGGAAGCAGTTTTTAAATGGTATGGCGATGGTTCGGTTGATTTCAAACGGCATATACAATTGCAACGAATTCATCAAGGTACTGAAACTGTTGATTGCCTTTTTGCAAAAAACGATACCAGCCTTCAACTTCATTACCGGCATTTTGATCAATTGGTATTGGCATGGGTGATGAGTTAGATAGGGGTTTGGATACAATAATATACGACCAGCGCCGTTTCTCGGGTATGAAACCCACTATATTGCTTCTGGCAGTGTTATCGTCTTCCATGCATGGTATTGCACAAGACTCGCCGGAAAAAACGATGATTTACAATTTAACACTGGACACTTTACTTAAGCCAGACTATTATTCCGTAAACATCACCGTTTCAGAATACGTCCAGTATCAACGTTTGAGCAAAAAGGAGGTCCGTGCAAATATTGTATCAATTGATACATTGTCAAAAGGGCTGATACTCCACATTTCAAATTTGGGGTTTACTCAAAATCTTCATAAGTCTTCTATTACAGAAATTGATCAAAATGATTATTATGCAAGGAGGTCTGATAAAAAACTGTTCCAGGTAACCTATAGTTTCAGGCTTTACAATAAGGATAGTGTTGATTATTTGTTCAGCAATATTGACAAAACCATAGTTTCCGGAATGCGCATTTCGCCAGGAATTCTTGACGCAACAGTTGAAAAAGTTAAACAATTTCTTATACCTCGGGGAATGAAAACGACAGATGAATACGCGGCAGAAATTGCAAAAAAAATGGATCAGAAAATTATTAAATCAAAGTATAACATCGTGTTTTATGATGGTGGGGTGAATCGTAACAACTATAATGATTATAATAAAAAATTTTTTATCGACTTTGAAGATATTCAATACAAGTTGACGGTAAGTTATAGCTACAGCTTTGCAGAAAAATGAGAGATCTATTCTTCTTCGCCATTCTCAAGCAAGTTCAGATCAACAGAGTCCATACCTGCAATACCTTCTATGGAGCCTCTTACATGGGCGGCATTTAGTAAAACTTTTTCCAGTTGTTTTTCCCTCGCTTTCCATAAGCGTTCCATCGTATCTCTTTCTTTTTGTATAGACAATTTCATGCTCATGAATCCTTCCCGGATGGCTTTCCATTGTTCAGCAAATTCTGAACTGGTGAGATAGTTATACAGCAAATGCATCTTGTCTCCCTTGTTCTCATTGCTTTTTGCTGCGTTAAAGATGCGGATCACGCCATCTCTTAACACGCTTGCCAGCGGCTTCACTTCTGTAAAGGAGCATATCCATACGCCATCTTTAATGCCAAAACAGTCCATGTCTTTCGGCATTGCTTTGGTTACGATCACGGCGATCTCGGCGCCAACGCTTCGCATGTCGGCTTTTAGCTTTTCTATCCAATCATTGGTGAAACTGGAGGTCCGCTTGCTTTCATAAATGATTTTGCCGCATTCCTGTCCAAAATTGTTGCGTACCGTTTGAATGCAATCAGCACCTCGCACCCCTTTGCCCACTTCGCTTATCACATCAAAAGGGAAAGCGGCTCGCAACATTTCTTCCAAAGCCAATTCCTGCACCTCGCCCTGCAATTGCATTGAACCCTGCTCCGCTTTACGTCGCATCTCTTCCGCTAATTTTTTCTGATCATCCAATTGCTTTTCCAGCTCCTTCACCCTAAGTTGATGTTCTGTTTCCTTCGCTGCAACTTTTTGTTCTTCGATTTTTCTTAATTCTTCTGAAAGTTTTTCTCTTTCTTGTTGCAGTATCTTCTGGACATTTAGATCGATTTCAGCTTCCTTGTTTTTCAATTCCTGCTCTTTACGCAGAAAGTCTGCTTCTTTCTGGCGGGCTTGTTTTAGTTTTTCTTCGTTGTCCTTGTTGTTTTGCTCGAGCAGGCGGACTTTATTTTCAAAATCAGAAGAAACCGTTTTTCGTATCAATTCTTCGGTTTCCTGTTGTGTTTTTCTTTTTTCTTCCAACAACTGCTGTTCATGTTTCTGTTGTTGCTGTTTTTGCCATTCGGTCATTTTTGTTCGCAGCTCCCGCTGAACTTCTTCACGGATTGTATCTGTAGGTTCAAAAGAATGACCGCAATTAGGACATTTTATTTCGGTTGACATTTATCCTGAGTTTGTTTTCAAATCTAAAATAAAAAAGCGACCCGTTAGTTGAGTCGCTTTGTGCCCGAGACTGGATTCGAACCAG